>JAFVAM010000035.1 GCA_017480525.1 Bacteroidales bacterium
ATGCTTGCACACGTCAAGAAGTTTTCCGTACTTTGCAAAAAAGTTGTCCATGTCAGATTTATGTAATTGCTTTTTTATTTCAATTACAAAATTACTGAAAATCTGCAATATGTACAACTTTTTCTTCATTTATTTTTCAACAATCCTATTGTTACTTAATTCCGCCAACGGGTTTTGAAAAATTGAAATCAACGCTTTGTAATCCTGTATGTCCATGTGCCGACATGCATCACATACACGCCCGCAGGCATGGCCGAGAGGTCGACCGCCGTATCCCCACCCCCGGCGGCATAGGTGGCCAGGAGACGACCGCTGATGTCGTACAAACGGCATGTCGTCGGCTCGTCGGCATTGGGGGACATCCTCACCGTCACCCCACTCGTGGTGGGATTGGGGAACACCGTCAGCGCCACGCCATCGTCCGCCGCATCGCCAACTCCCACCGCCTCCACGACGATGGGCTGCACCACGCCCTCGCGCAGCTGCCCGTCGGCCGAGACGCTGGAGGCAACCTGACCCACACTGAATGTCAGCTCATACCCACCGCCCTCGGCACTGCCTCCTGCGGCGGTGACCGCCGTCTGTCCCCATGCCGCCAAAGTGGCACAAAAGAACACTATTGTCATCGAAACCTTCTTCATGGCTATCCTTTTTTCGTCCTTAAAACGACTGCAAAATTACAAAAAACAATCCACATGGGCAAATATTTTTACACACTCGACAGTAGGGGATCAATACTGTCCGTACTTTTTCAGCAACAACAAGTCCTCGCTACAACAGTCCGCTGATGCTTCCGCCGATGCTGTCGCAGCGGGCACCGGTAACGGAAGCGAGAGTGTTCACCTTGCCACCGAGGCGCAGGTAGCCCAGCAAGGCGAAGACAAGGGCCTCCTTGTAGTTGACAATCAAGGCGTCGGGAACGGTAATCCCGGTATCGTGGCAGTATTCACCGAGTAACTCGACAAGGTAGCTGTTCCATGCGCCGCCGCCTGTCACGAGCAGCGAGCCGACCTTCTGCGCCTCCACCACGCGGGCAATCTGCAGGGCGATGTGGGTGGTGACGGTGGCCAAAGTGTCGCGCACATGCGACATCGACGGTGTGCGCCCCAAAAACTGCGCCACCACAGGCCAGAACTCCCCCACGAACCACTCCTTGCCCAGCGACTTGGGTCCCGGCAGGGCATAGTAGGGCAGCGCATCGAGGTCGTGCAGCAGGCAGGTGTGTGCCTCGCCGGCACGGGCGTTCTGCCCCGATGGGTCGTAGGGCAACCCGAGCGGCGTAGCCAAACGGTTGAGCGCCATGTTGCAAGGGCAGATGTCGAAAGCCACCCGCCGTCCCTCCTGCCTGAAGCTGATGTTGGCGATGCCACCGAGGTTGAGGCAGGCATCGTACTGGCCGAAAAGCAGCTCGTCGCCGATGGGCACCAGCGGCGCCCCCTGTCCACCCAGAGCCACGTCGAGTGTGCGGAAACCGTAGACCACCGGCAGCCCTGTCTCGGCGGCTATGGCGTCGCCGTTGCCAATCTGCGTCGTCAGCCCCATCTCGGGCCGGTGGAAGATGGTGTGGCCATGCGAGGCGATAGCGTCAGGACGAACCCTCTTGTCGGCAAGGAACATGTTGACTGTCTGACCGAAGAGGTGACCCAACTCCACGTCGGTGCGGGCATAATCCAGCGCCGAAGCCTCCTCCAGCGACGCCAGCCGCCGACGCCATTCGGGCGCGTAGGCCACCGTCTCGGCAACTAAAATGCTGTAACCGTTCTCCGCTATGTCGCAGAGTGCCAAATCGATGCCGTCGAGCGACGTGCCCGACATCAATCCAAGTATTGTCATAAGGCGCTGATTTTAGGTATAATGACACTGTCGCACAACAGGGGGAGATACAGCTCCACACCCTGCTGGTTGAGATGGTCGTCGTCGTAGAAATGAAGCGTGTCGCAGAGGCCTTCGGGCCGCAGGAAGCGGTAGTCGCCGAGGGCCTGCATGCGGGCGGCGAACTCATCGTGGTTGCTGTAGGAGTCCATCAGTGCCTGCGTGCCCGGCACCTCCACCAGCAGGCAGGCGATGCCGCGCCGACGGGCCATCTCCACACAGTCGCGCAAGGCGTCGAGCTGTTCGCGGCGAAAGTCGATGGTGTGGGGGGCATGAGGTTCGGGACGATAGGTGCCGCTGCGATACTCCACATAGCCTCCGTCGACATAGACATTCTCTTCGTCCACAGCATCTTGCGGCAGTGGGTCGACGCTGTTGCGGAAGGCAGAATAGCACATGGAGAGCACCGCCTTGGCGTTGCACGTGGCCACCACCATACGCGCCATGGGGAGCGAGGGGCGCATGTTGTTGCCCAAATGGACGGCAGCCTCCACACCGTCGTTCTCCACCATGTCGGGATGCACCTCGACAACCAGCAGCCTCGGCGCCATGGCATCGAGGTAGAGCTGCAGCAACATACGTGTCTGGAGGGGCGACTGGTTGGAGGAGCCGAGGTTGAACATGCGCAGGCCGCGCGAAGCGAGGATGCGGGGGTCGAAAGTGCGATAGGCGTGGGAGGAGCCGATGAAGAGCACATCGACACCCTGGCAGGTGTCGGCCTCGGCGGTGCGAGAGAGGGTGTGGTCCCACATGCCGCGGTGGTAGTTCACGTTGCGCAGCAGCCCCGTACCACCCAAAGCCATCAGCGCCAGCGCCACAAAGAGCAGGGCCAACGGCACGAAGAGGATGATATTTCGGACAAAACGTTTCAAAACTGGAAATAGATAAAAGGCATCTCGCCTGTCTGGGCGAAAGCCAGGATTATAAAAATCAGACACATGTAGCACATCCAACGCAGCCAGCGGCAGCGAGGGACACGCGCCAGACCGTGCTCCGCGTCCCGGTTGCACCACTCCACTGCCACCATCAGCGGCAGCGCAGCCATCAGCACCCCGATGCCCAGCCCGCGAAGCCCGTCAGGGTGCGACAGCAGACCATGGCTCACAACGCCACGCAGATAGGCCACCGCCTCGCCCACCGACGCCGCCCGGAAGACGACCCACCCCACCGTGACCAGCACGAAGGTCAGCGCCATGCGTCCCGCGTCGGCTGCCGTGGGCAGGCAACGTCCGGCAGAAGGCACGTCGCGGAAGCGGCGGTTGCGCCCCAGGAGGATGAGCGGCAGGAAAAGCACTGCATTGTAGGCTCCCCAAAGGAGGAACGTCCAGTTGGCCCCATGCCAGAAGCCACTCAGCAGGAAGATGACGAAAGTGTTGAAAACCACACGCCAGCACCCAACGCGGCTGCCGCCGAGGGGAATGTAGACATAGTCGCGGAACCACGATGTCAGCGAGATGTGCCACCGCCGCCAGAACTCGGCGATGTCGCGGCTGAAATAGGGCACATCGAAATTGCGCCGCAGCCTGATTCCAAACAGCTTGGCACACCCTATGGCGATGTCGCTATAGCCAGAGAAGTCGCCGTAGATCTGGACACTGAAAAGCACCGCGCCGACGAGCAGCGTGGCACCGTTGGCACTGCCGATGTTGGCAAAAGCGTGGTCCACATAGACCGCGCAGCTGTCGGCCACCACCATCTTCTTGAAAAAACCCCACAACATCTGCCGCAGGCCGTCGACGGCCAAGGCATAGTCGAAACGCCGAGGCGCGTGGAACTGCGGCAACAGGCTTGAAGCGCGTTCGATAGGCCCGGCCACGAGCTGGGGGAAGAAGCTGACATAGGCGAAGAAAGCCACGGCGTCGCGCGTGGGGACGACAGTGCCGCGATAGACGTCGATGGTGTAGCTCAAGGCCTGGAACGTGTAGAACGAAATGCCCACCGGCAGCACCAGGTGGAGCAGCAACCCGTCGGCCCGGCCGCCGAGGAAGAGGTCGGCGAAACTTTGGGCGAAGAAATCGAAATATTTGAACACTCCGAGAATAAGCAGGTTGAGCGCCACATTGCCCCACATCACCCATCGTCCATGCCGCCGGGACATACGCCCGATCCACAGTCCCGAAAGCCAGCTCGCCGCCGAAGTGAAAGCGATGAGCAGCAGGAAGCACCAGTCCCAGCAGCCATAGAAAAAATACGACGCCGCCAGCACAAAAACGTTCTGCCACCGCAGCGAGCGGCGCAAAAGCCAGTATATCAAGAAGACAACCGGCAGAAAGAGCGCAAATCCGAGCGAATTGAACATCATATTACGGTGTGCAAAGATACGTTTTTTTTCGTTCACGGTGCAAAAAAACAGCAAACAACTGTCGCACAATCGGTTTCGTGTACATAGACAGTTCGGTGCGGGGCGGCGCTCCCGCGCCGCCCCGAACCGAACAATCCAAAATTGGAAATCAGCACGTTACGACACATTTTTTCGCCATAACTTTCATTCGATGAACACTTTAAGCAGAAAACAAACATATAACACACTGATATTCAGTAGGCGAAAGGTACCAACACCGTATCAACACCGTATCATCTCCCTACCATCTCCCTACCAACACCGACCACGGTAGGAGATGACAGGGCGATGGTAGGGCGTCGGCAGGGCGTCGACCGCCCCAAGCAGGGGGGACCGGCAGGGGTAAAAAAAAGACCCGGCGGTGGAAAGAAGGCCGAGGGCGGAACGCAAGACACTGTATGTCAACGCCGAGAAAACTTTTTTATCAACAACCACGCCCAATTGAAAAAAAAAGCGTAACTTTGCACTTTCAATTTTATGAATAAATAAAATAAAAACCGATACACATGAAGAAAATCATCAACACCCCCAACGCCCCTGCCGCCATCGGCCCCTACAGCCAAGCGGTGCAGGCCGGCAACACGCTCTACATTTCGGGCCAGATTCCCATCAACCCCGCCACCAAAGAGGTGCCCGAAGGCATCACAGCCCAGACCGAGCAAGTGATGCAGAACATCAAGGCCATCCTCGACGAGGCCGGCTACACATTCCAGGACGTGGTGAAGAGCACCTGTCTGCTGGCCGACATGGAGTATTTCAAGCCCATGAACGAGGTCTACGCCAAGTACTACAGCACCGACTGCCCCGCCCGCGCGGCCTTCGCCGTCAAAGGCCTGCCCATGGGCGTGCTGGTGGAAATCGAGACTATTGCCGTGAAATGACGCAACAACACACTAACGAATTAACACACTTAACGATATGGATTTTAGCTACACCAAACAAGAAGAACTCTTCCTGCAGATGATTCGCGAGTTTGCAGAGAACGAGGTGAAACCTCTCGCCGCCGAGGTGGACGAGGAGGAGCGTTTCCCGATGGAGACCGTGCAGAAGATGGCGAAACTCGGCCTGATGGGCATCCCGGTGCCCACGCAGTACGGCGGCGCCGGCGGCACGAACATCATGTACGGCATGGCCGTCGAAGAGTTGAGCCGCGTGTGTGCCACCACGGGCGTCATCCTCTCGGCCCACACGAGCCTCTGCTGCGCCCCCATCCTTGAGTCCGGCACCGAGGAGCAGAAGCAGAAGTACCTGCCCAAACTCGCCAGTGGCGAGTGGATCGGCGCCTTCGGCCTCACCGAGCCCAACGCCGGCACCGACGCCGCCGGCCAGCAGACCACGGCCGTGCTCGATGGCGACGAGTGGGTGCTCAACGGCAGCAAGATTTTCATCACCAACGGTTCCTACGCCAACGTGTTCATCATCATCGCCATGACCGACAAGAGCCTTGGCACCAAGGGCATCAGTGCCTTCATCGTCGAGAAGACCGACCCCGGCTTCAGCATCGGCAAGAAGGAGAAGAAGATGGGTATCCGCGGAAGCGCCACGACAGAGCTCATCTTCGAGGACTGCCGCATCCCGAAGGACCGCCAGCTGGGACAGCTCGGCAAGGGCTTCGGCCTGGCCATGAAGACCCTCGACGGCGGCCGCATCGGCATCGCCTGCCAGGCCCTCGGCATCGCCCAGGGTGCCATGGACGAGACCATCAAGTACACCAAGGAGCGCAAGCAGTTCGGCCGCTCGATCAGCCAGTTCCAGAACACGCAGTTCCAGATGGCCGACCTCGAGACCAAGGTGCAGGCCGCCCGCCTGCTCTGCCGCTCGGCCCACTACAAGAAGGACCACGGCATGCCCTACAGCGCCGATGCCGCCATGGCCAAACTCTTCAGCGCCGAGACAGCCATGGAGGTCACCACCAAGGCCGTACAGTTCCACGGCGGCTACGGCTACACCCGCGAGTACCCCGTTGAACGCATGATGCGCGACGCCAAGATCACCGAGATCTACGAAGGCACCTCCGAGGTCCAGCGCATGGTCATTGCCGGTAAACTGTTTAAATAATTTTTTATGAATTATGACTTTTGATTTTTGAGTGCGCTGTGGCGGCCAAGAACCGCGCCAGCCACTCAAAAAAGACAGAAATCAACAATCAGAAATCAAAGAATGAACATAGTAGTTTGCATAAAACAAGTGCCGGACACCACCGAGGTGAAGATCAATCCGCAGACCGGTACGCTCATCCGCGAGGGCGTTCCCTCCATCATGAACCCCGACGACAAGGGCGGCCTTGAGTACGCCCTGCAGCTGAAGGACAAATACGGCGCCCACGTGACCGTCATCACCATGGGTCTGCCCCAGGCCGAGGCCATCCTGCGCGAGGCCCTCGCCATGGGCGTGGACCGCGCCATCCTGCTCACCGACCGCAAGCTCGGCGGCGCCGACACCCTGGCCACCAGCAGTGCCATCGCCGGCGCCCTGCGCACCATGGATGTCGACCTCATCATCACAGGCCGCCAGGCCATCGACGGCGACACCGCACAGGTGGGTCCCCAGATTGCCGAGCACCTCGACCTGCCGCAGGTCTCCTACATGGAGGACCTCCAGTACGACGAGGCCACCAAGACCTTCACCATCAAGAAGCAGCTCGAGGACGGCTACCAGGTGCTGCAGATGCAGGCCCCCTGCGTCGTCACCGCGCTGGCCAGCAGCGTGCAGCCCCGCTACTTGAGCGTCAGCGTCATCGTCACCGCATTCGACAAGGAAGTCGAGGTGTGGGGCGCCGACCGCATCAACGTGCCCGACGACCACATCGGCAAGGCCGGCTCGCCCACGAGCGTCTTCAAGTCGTTCCCCAAACAGCTCAAGCCCGCCGGCCAGACCTTCGAGGTCAGCCCCGAGGAGGCCGTGGAACTCATCGTCAACAAACTGAAAGAGAAACACATTATTTGATTGCCATGAACTTAGCAGAATATAAAGACGTATACGTGTTTGCCGAACAACGCGACGGCAAACTGCAGAATGTGGCCCTCGAGCTGCTGGGCAAAGCCCGCGAACTGGCCGACGCCAACCAGGAAAAGGTCGTCGCCATGCTCCTCGGCAAGGACATCAAGGCCCTCGCCCCCACCCTCATCGAGCACGGTGCCGACGAGGTCCTCGTGGTCGACAACGACCTACTGAAGGACTATCTCACCGAACCCTACACCGAGGCCATCACCGCCATCATCGCCGAGCGCAAGCCCAGCATCATGCTCATCGGCGCCACCACCATCGGCCGCGACCTCGGTCCCCGCGTCAGCGCCCGCAACCGCACCGGTCTCACCGCCGATGCCACCAAACTCGAAATCAGCGACGACGAGGCCCACGAATTCCGCATGACGCGTCCCGCTTTCGGCGGCAACCTCATGGCCACCATCCTCTGCAAGAACCACCGCCCGCAGATGTCTACCGTCCGTCCCGGCGTCATGCAGAAAATGGCAGCCGACGCCACCCGCAAGGGCGTCGTCAACGACTTCAACGTCAACTTCAACGTTGAGAAAATCAACCGCGTCAAGCTGGTCAAGACCGTCAAGGAAGAGAAGACCGTCACCGACATCAGCGAGGCCAAGATTCTCGTCAGCGGAGGTCGCGGCGTAGGCACCAAGGACGGCTTCACCAAACTCGGTGCCCTTGCCAAACAGCTCGGCGGCGAGGTTTCGAGCAGCCGCGCCATGGTCGACGCCGGCGTCATGGATGCCAGCCGTCAGGTCGGCCAGACTGGCAAGACCGTCCGCCCGGCCCTCTACATGGCCTGCGGCATCAGCGGCGCCATCCAGCACCTCGCCGGCATGGAGGAGAGCGAACTCATCATCGCCATCAACAAGGACAAGTTCGCCCCCATCTTCAGCGTCGCCGACCTCGGCATTGTGGGCGACCTCCACAAGATTGTCCCCATGCTCACCGAGCGCCTCGCCACCATGCAGCGATAAAAAGCACATAAGCCTTTGCTGCTTGTGATGAAAAAAGTCCGCTGGCATACTGCCTGCGAAAAAATCCAGCGGTCCGCCGAAGGGCGGGCCGCTGTTTAATGTCACAGAAATGAACAATCCATCAAGTAAGATATTTGTCATTGCACTGATTGTTTGCAGTGCAGCATCAATGACACTGTGCTCCTCCAAAGACAAAAGCGACACCCCCACCGACGAGAAAAGCCGGTTTGTAGCCATCACCGACGTGGTGCCCGACGCCATTCTGGAGATACGCTACTACGGCACCTACAACTTTGTCGGCACACGCATCGACGGCTACAAAGCGCCGATAGCCATGCTCACCCGCGAAGCCGCCGACAGCCTGAAGGCCGTTAGCGACGATGTGATGCGCCAGGGCTACCGCTTGAAAATCTACGATGCCTACCGCCCACAGATGGGTGTGGACCACTTTGTGCGCTGGGCCAAGGAGATTGCCGACACTCTGATGAAGCCATACTTCTATGCCGACCTCGACAAGAGCGTACTCTTCAAGCAGGACTACATCGCCGCCAAGAGCGGCCACACACGCGGATCGACGGTCGACCTGACCCTCTTCGACATGCGTACAGGGAAAGAAGTCGACATGGGAGGCACATTCGACTGGTTCGGACCCGAAAGCCACCCCGACTTCTGTGGCAATCCGGCAACAGGCACGTACACTGGCGACAACAGCGCGAGCCACTCCATCCCGAAGCGGAGTATCAGCGCCGAGCAGTTCGCGAACCGCATGATTTTGCGCCGCGCCATGCTGTCCCATGGCTTCAAACCCCTTTACTCCGAATGGTGGCACTTCACCCTCCGCAACGAACCCTTCCCAGACACCTACTTCACTTTCCCGGTGGAATAGTTGTTGCCCGTCCAACCACCACCCAACTCCAATGCTTCTTCAAACAAGCCCGGTCATATATCTGCATTGACCATCATGACAGACCTATATTAGGCGCCTTTTTTTTAACAATAAGGATTACAACGATGCACATTGACGACATCAAGGCCTTGTCGCAGCAGGCGCACATGGAGGCGCAAGTGCGCGAGCGGCTCTTCGCCGATTTGCAGTGTGGCGGACGCAAGGAAGCGGTGTGCGCGGCGTGGGCACTCGCGCACCTACCCAAGTCAGACAACGTCCATATCGCGGCACATCAGGAAGGGATAGTCCGGTTGGCATTGACAACCACCGACAGCTCGCTGCGCCGCCTCTCCCTTGCTTTGCTCGAACGCCTCGACTGGGCAGTGAACGACGAAAGCCCCGACTACTGCCTTCGGCTGCTCGACTTCTGTCTCGAACACATGATACTGCCCGACGAGCCGCACGGTGTGCGTTCCCTCTGCATGAAACTGGCATACTCCATTGCACGCCCCTACCCCGAGCTGCTGGGCGAACTCCGCCGAGACCTCCTGCACCTCGATTCCACCACCCTCAGCCCCGGCGTAAGATGCACCCGCAAGCACATCCTCGACAAGACAAAATGACAGCCATCACCAGATGATATTGTCACAGCCCCCGAGAAGGCGGAGGTGAGTTTTAAACTTTTTTTATAGAAAAACAGAGCCGAAAAAGTTTTTTTGGCACAGGAAGCGAAAAAAAAAAATTTCCCCCTTGCACAAATGGGGGAAATCATGTATATTTGCAGTGATAAACACATTGTAAAAATACAATCATGAAACGCTTAATATACTTGAAACGAGTGAGATATATCTTCATCTTCGCCATGTATATGATGTGGAGCGAGCCTATTTTTTCGCAAAATGTCATTTATGAGTGTTCTATGCTGTCGACCAAAGACGCCATCGTGAGGGAGTGGACGGCAGGCAGATATGTGGTCTACCACGACGACGGGTCGAGCCATCTGCAGTTCACCGTAATCGACCCTATAGCGATGGTTGCCTACGATGTGGCAACGCTGTCCCCACATCCCGGAATCCATATCAACGACTTCGAGATTTTGAATGACAGGGTCTATTTCTGTGGTCGCTACGGCGGGAATCCCGTTTTCGGCTGGTTCGATGCTAACGATGCTGTCAATGGTGTAGCCACCTACAATTTATTTTTTATTTCCTGTACAGATCCATTTACGAGAAATGCTGCCAAGATGTATGATTTGTTGAAAATCGAAGTGGCCTATTGCGGAGGGGAACTCCACGCCTTCATGATTGGGGAGGCGAACACACTGGGAGGCCCGAACCGATGCATTGTTGACATGTACGAATACACCGCCGCTTCTAATTGGTATTGTCAGTTTCACGAGAGTTACTATAACAAGTATTACTACGACGATGTTGCAGTCACCGACAATTTTGTGACGGTGGTCGGACATAAGCACGAGGGAAACAACCATTACCTGCTGGAATTCCCGCGCCCGCCGGCACCGTGGATGAACATATTCAGTCCGTATTCATCCCCGTGGTCGCAGCAGATAGTGTCCAGCTGGACCGCTGACGACTACTATCCGTTCCCCACCAGTCCGTTTATGATAGAACACCTCAACAAGGATACGTTTGCCATTGTGGGCTACATCGACCACCAGGACGGCACCTGCGGCACAGCCATCACCCTATACGACGGCATCTACAACAATCTCGGATGCCGGTATATCCCGCAGGGGGTGGCGGACACAAACCTGTGGCGGCTGAAGGACTTCCGCTACAATACTGCCAGCAGGCATCTGTTTTTGCTGGAGGATATG
>JAFVAM010000036.1 GCA_017480525.1 Bacteroidales bacterium
ATACCATCACGTCTTTCTCCTCTAAACGAATTCCTCGTTCCTGCGGCCAGCCTCCACAAGGCCTTCGCCCATGCCGGCGCGCAGCTCTTTCATTGATTGTCTTTTCGCGGCGGGTCATGACATTTATGTCACTGTTTATTGGCTTCTTTGTATCGGGCGTAGTAACGGTTTATCTCGGCCCAGCCCTTTTCGCCGAACGGCGAGGCCATGGTCTTCAGGCTGATTTTTCCGGATTCATAGACAGCACTGTCTGAATATACTTCCCCAGTGTTCATTCTAATCAGCCTCTGTTCTATAGCGGAAATGTCGCTCCATTTCAGCGTGACGGCGCCAGCATCCACGCGCATCGAATCGTTCTCCATCCTGGCGCAGCCGGACAAAGTAATGCCCTCTTCATCGAGAAATGCCCAGGCAGAAGGAACCACTTCACGGGAAGTCATATAATCCAATACCACAATGGCGACCCCGCCTAATGCCAGACACAGAATCGTTCCCCAATGCCATCCTGCCCCGACTCCCCATCCAGTTAATATCACAAATGAATACCAAAAGATTCTGAAAGCCGCAGACGAAGCCTTACTCTTTCCCGACAACACTTTTTTTTCCGAACCTTTACCCCCCATTAATACTTTCTTTTCCATACTTTTTTTTAATTATTTGTTATTAGATTTGTATTCTTTATAGTAGCGGTTGATTTCCGCCCACCCGCTGTTGCCGAATGGCGAAGCTATGCGCCAGGGATGAAGTTTTCCGATTCCGAATATGGTCGCATTCCAAACGGTGTAGACTTCACCCGTAGTCGTCTTTATCAGACGCTTCTCGATGCAGTCAATGTCGCCCCACTTCAGGACAACAGTACCCACCTTTTCGACCTTGTCCGCATCCGTCACGTTGGCGGCGCAGTCGTGCATCGCAATCTCTTCCGCATCGAGGATGATGGCGCCCTTACCGACAATCACCATTTTCCATGTCAACAAAACGACAAAAATCAACCACAATACACCGAATATCAACCAACTCAACCCAGAGAAACCACCAACATCCAACCTCCACAAACCATCCGCAAGGTAAAATGCAGATACGAAACTGAGAACTGCCAACTCTATCAACCAAACCTTATTCTGCGACGTTAACACTTTCTTTTCCATACTGTTTTTTTATTAGTTATTATTGGACATATGACCTTCATGTCAGAATTGTATCTTGGTCGTCTGGCCGCTCTCTATCACGAACCTTCGGGTCTGCACCTTGTTGTATGATGTGGCATCCTGGGGGTGGATGACAAGTTCGTATTCGCCGGGCTGGAGCAACAGTCGCTCGCCTGCGGTGCTGGGGTTGAGGTCGGTGGCGAACTCGACGGTGCGGGAAAGGACACGACCGTAGGGAGTGACCTCGCCGGCAACGTCGCGCAGGCGGAAAATGGCGCCGGTCGTGATGCCTTTGGGCTTGGACAAAACGAGCATGCCCGGCATGGGCACGGAGAGCACGGTGGCTGCCGAGCCGCGCACCTCGACGCCTCGCAGCGTGGTGACGGGCAGCGTCTGCACCTCCACATCATAGCGACCGGCCAGGTACTGCCCCGTCTCGCCCACCTCCTGCGCGGCCACACGCTCGCCACTGCCTGCGCGCCGTACAATGACGTCCACATTCGGCTGCTGCCATTGCGGCCGCTGCCCGGCATACTGCACCTTGAGTGTACCCTCGCTGACGATGATATCCACATTGTTGACCCTGTCGACGGAAAACTGCATGGCTTCGCGCCGCAACGGCGGATGAGTGAAGACCGTCATGTCGTAGCTGACCAGCGGATCCATCAACAGGGTGTCGGGGGTCAGGCGACCGTCCACGCTGTAGATCGTACTCTGGCGGCTGACGCCCGTGCGGTGGTCGTAGAAGGTCACGGGATGCTCGGTCTCGTAGAGGTCTCCTTGTGAGTCCACCATGTTGAGCACCACCTTGGCTTTGCGGCCGCTGAGGCGGAAGATGTCGTAGAGCGTCTTGGAATATTCCTCTTCGTGCACCACAGGGAAGACGCTGCCGGCACACGAGGCGTGGGCCGAGAGCTGGCCGCCGATGCAGAGCACAAAGGTCTGCACCACCACACCGCTGAGTTGCACCTGCCGTGCCACGTCGCATATCTCGGCGTCGCAGTCGTCCATGCCGTCGGTGATGATCAGGATGAGGTTTCGCGACGACCCCGTGGCCGGGAAGTCGGAGAGGGCGTCCGTCAGCGCCGCTGCCGCCGTGCAGCCTCCCTGCGGCACGAGGGTCTTGATTTTGCTCTGCAGACGATAGGTGTTGTCTGCCCCAAAGGGCACCTCCAGCCGTGTGCCGAACTGCTCCTTGTTCAGGTGTCCGAAGACGCGCAGCGCCACCTCCACGTCCTGCTGCCGGCCCACAGAATCGAGAAACGGCAGCAGCACCTGCTGCGTCACCTTGATTTTCGAGTTGCTCTGCCACTGCTCCCACATCGAGTTGGAACAGTCTATGATGAGCAGCAGCCGCGTACGCTCCGGGGCCGAAGGCGCCTGCCCCCTGACGGCCCACCATCCGCCGCCCAGCACGAACAACAACAATATGAACAACCTGCGCATAACTTTTTCCATTTTGGAATTGCAAAAATACGAAAAAAAACGACACCTCCAACCTGCCGTCGCCCTGCCATCGCCCTACCATCGCCCTACCAACTCCTACCGTGGTAGGAGTTGGGTAGGAGTTGATAAGGCGTTGATAGGTAGTTATCAGGTAGTTACACCCAACCTTGTCCGAAGGCGTTTTTGGGCTGTTCCGGCAGGGAAAATTAACATAATTTTAACAATCGGAAACCGTTCCTCCCCCACTCCGTCCGCCCGTGCACAACAACTCATGGCGCATCTGTCCGCAGAACACTGACAACCAGAACAATATGTTTTTATATGCAATTTTGCCGCCGTATGTCATTTTTTTTCCGTAAATTTGCACCGCAATTAATTGGGAAAAATTAACAAACAAACAACTTAATAACAACAATGAAGAAAGCATTCCTTACTATCGGCGCCATCGCCATCTGCGCCACATCCGTGTTCGCACAGGAAGAGAAGAAAGCGGACGAGGGCTACAAGTTCGACACCATCAAGGTGCTGCCCATCACCTCCGTCAAGAACCAGAACAACGCCGGCACCTGCTGGAGCTACAGCGGCATCGCCTTCCTCGAGGCCGAGCTGCTGCGCATGGGCAAGGGCGAGTACGACCTCAGCGAGATGTACGTCGTCGAGAAGACCTACAACGACCGTGCCATGGCAGCCGTGCGTACCCATGGCGACGTCTCCTTCAGCCAGGGCGGCGCCTTCAACGACGTCATCTACTGCCTGCGCAACTACGGCATGGTGCCCGACGTGGTGATGCCCGCCGGCGCCATGTATGGCGACACCCTCTCCAACCACACCGAACTCTCCGCCCTCACCGATGTCATGGTGGAAGCCGTGGCCAAGGGCAAGCTGAAGAAGCTGCAGTACAGCCCCGACGGCAAACCCCTCTGGCTCAAAGCCATCGAGGCCGTCCACGCCACCTACCTCGGCGAAATCCCCGAGAACTTCACCTACAAGGGTGTGAAATACACCCCAAAGAGCTTCGGCGAGAGCCTCGGCCTGAATCCCGACGACTATGTCTCCATCACCTCCTACACCCATCACCCCTTCTACGAGCAGTTCGTCATCGAGATCCAGGACAACTGGCGCTGGGGCTTGAGCTACAATCTGCCGCTCGACGAGATGATGGAGGTCTTTGACTATGCCATCGACAACGGCTACACCATCGCCTGGGGCAGCGACGTCAGCGAGCCGGGCTTCCGCTACACCCGCAAAGGCTACGCCGTGCTCCCCGCCACCGACGGCAAGGCCGCAGCCGGCGTGGGCTCCGACCAGGCCCGCTGGAGCGGCATGAGCGCCGCCGACATCGCCGACGAGGCCGCCAAGCACCCCACGCCGCAGCGCTGGGTGACCCAGGAGGAGCGCCAGCAGGCCTACGACAACTGGGAGACCACCGACGACCACGGCATGCTCATCTTCGGCACGGCCAAGGACCAGATGGGCAACGAATACTACATGGTGAAGAACAGCTGGGGCAAGTACAACGGCGAATTCGGTGGCAACTTCTTCGTCAGCAAGGCCTTCGCCCGCTACAAGACCATGAACATCGTGGTCCACAAGGATGCCATCCCCGCCCACATTAAGGCCAAACTCGGCTTGAGCGACAACTCGTCCAACGCCAACAACAAAGGAAAGAAGGCTCCCAAGAAAGGCAGAAGATAAACAAAGAAAACGCATAATCGCCTGCCAGGCGAGAGCGGAGGATCCGCCCTCCACACGAATAAACCCCGAAAGCCGCTTCAATGGCTTCCGGGGTTTGTCGTTTTGCAGGGCACCGTTGATGCTTGTCCAGCCATGCCGCCACGATCCGTCCGGTCAGAAGAGACCGAGGAACCTGGCGTTGTAGGCCGGGCGCGCGTGGGGGTAGATTTGTGTGCTTGTATCGGTGCAGACGGTGTCGTAGCCGTGGCCGGTGAGAAAGGAGAAGAGTTCGTCATCGGTGCCGAGGATGGACTCCATCCAGCCGTCGATCCATTGGCCAAGCGTCGCGCCGCCGTCCACAGTGTCGGCAAGGAGGACTTGCGGGACGTTGAGGTCGAGCGAAGAGGTGGAATATCCCATCATTCTCTCCCCTCCCTGGGCGTTGTGTTGAGGATTGGCACCCTGTCGGAAGAGAGCGATGTGGCGCCTCTGGATAGTGTCGATGTCAATATAGCCCCAGTTTTTCAGTTGCCGGAGGGCTGTCGCATAGTTCGCTGTGTGCTGGCTGCCAGGACGGTGCACCAGCTCCAGTGTCAACACATAGTTGTCCTTGTAGTGGCAGGCCTCCGTCCCACCGTAGACACCTTCCGACATCAGTTGGAGCGCGTATGCCACCGAGGTCACATCGTCGTGCAACAGCGCCGTATCGCCGAAAACGGTCGGCACACTGTCCTTTGGAAAACGGTCGGCCTCCGCCTGGGAAGAGAGCCGCATGCCGTCGACGGTGAGGACGAAAGCGTCCGTCACCAGCCGATGGTGTGTGGCCCGGTTCTCCCGGAAGCATCCCGACAAAACCGCCACCGCACAAAAGCATAGCACGAGCCTGACCCTCAAAGCCGTCAGCAAACATTGTTTCTGTCCCATATCCGCATATTGATGTTTCCGACTGCAAAAATACACATTTATTCTCACATGGCAAAAAAACAGGGGAGTGGACAGGAAGACAGTGCGACTGAAAACGATGCGTTCCTGGTTCTTCGGGGGCAGAATATTATCCTCACGATGCAATAAAGGACGGAAGAGGGTCGTTATTGGTGGGTATGCGAATATTGCTCATAACGCCGCCTCTGACGCAGCTGAACACCCCCTACCCCGCCACGGCCTATCTCAAGGGGCTTTTCCTTTCGCAGGGCCACGAGGTGCGACAGGTGGACCTCGGTATCGAGGTGGCCGACCGCGTGCTCTCCCAGCCCTTCCTCGAAAGCATCGGCCTGAAGCGCGAGGCGAAGCTGATAGAGCCTGTGAAACGCTTCCTTCGCGGACAGGACGACACCCTCGCACCTCGCATTGCCAACCGCTCGCTCCTGCCCGAAGGCAAACGCTTCGGACAGCTGGACGAGGACAACCTCGAATGGTCGTTCGGCGTGAGCGGCACCACCGACAAGGCGCAGCATCTGGCCACACTCTTCATCGAGGATATCGCCGACCACATCCGCGAACACATCGACCCCCACTTCGACCTCGTGCGCTACGCCGAATACCTCTCCAACGACGCGCCCACCTTCGACCCGCTCTATGCCGAGCTGCAACATGCCCCCTCCCCCATCGACCGTCTGATGATTGACATTCTGGAAGAGAAACTATCGTCATTCTGTTCGCCGGCCGACAATCATCAGTATCCCATTGACAGAGTCTGCATCACCATTCCCTTCCCTGGCTGCCTCTATGGCGCCCTGCGCTGCGGCCAATGGCTGAAAGCCCACACCCCGGCCAAAGTGGAGCTGGGAGGAGGCTTCCCCAACACCGAATGGCGACAACTCGACGAGCCGCGCCTCTTCGAGTTCTGCGACAAGGTAGTCATCGACGGTCACCCCGAAGCCATCGACCACTGCCCGGACTTCAGCGACCTCCCATTGGACAAATACCTTTCCCTCGCCGAGATGACCAATCCCATGCACCGCCTGTGGAGCCAAGGACGATGGAACAAAATGGTGATGGCACAGGGCTGCTACTGGCACCGCTGCGCCTTCTGCGACACCACGCTTCCCTACATCGGCGACTACCATGCGCCAAAGGCCACCGACGTGGTGGACCGCATGGAGCGCATCGTCGGGCAGACGGGACGCACGGGCTTCCACTTCGTGGACGAGGCGTTGCCGCCCAAACTGCTGCGTGAGGTGGGTGAGGAGATTTTGCGTCGAGGCCTGGCCGTGAGTTTCTGGGGCAACATACGCTTCGAGAAAGCCTACACCGACGAACTCTGCAACCTGCTGTCCGAAGCTGGAATGGTGGCCGTGAGCGGCGGTCTGGAGGTGGCCAGCGACCGCCTGCTGAGACTCATGGACAAAGGCGTGACCATTCAACAGACCGTCAATGCCTGCCGCCACCTGCGGCAGGCAGGCATCATGGTGCACACCTACCTCATGTACGGTTTCCCCACAGAAACACTGCAAGAGACCGTCGACGCTCTGGAAACCGTGCGTCGCATGTTCGACGAAGGCATTGTGCAGAGTGCCTTCTGGCACCGCTACGCCATGACCTGCCACTCGCCTTCCGGCCAGCACCCCGAACGCTACGGCACCCGCCGCATCGGCGCCATGCACCCCTTCTGCAACAACGAGGTGGACTGGGAACCCGTCGACGGCGGCCCGCAGTTCAACTACGACATCGACGCTGTGGGAGCGGCCCTGCGCCTGGCAACATACAACTACATGAACGGCCTCGGACTGGAACAGCCCGTGCGTTCGTGGTTCCCCATCAGGGTGCCGAAACCAAGAATCTGACAGTTTTTTATTCTTGCTCTTCCCGTCCGCTCGAACTGTCTGAGGGCTTTTGACCCTCTGGCTCGTCGCCATGCCGGAGGCGCTTGAAATAGATTTCGATACTCTTCAAACCCCAGTTGATGAGAAGGATGACAGCCACTGCAATGACGGCTTCCAGCCACATGCCGTAGCCGCAGAGGCACCCCACGGCAGCGGAACACCAGATGGTGGCGGCGGAGGATAGGCCATGGATGGTGACTCCGTTTTTCATAATGACGCCGGCACCGAGGAAACCGATGCCCGTCACCACCTGAGACAGCACACGCAGGTTGTCGTTGTTTACCGGCCCGCCGGAGGCCATGGCGGTCATGATGATGCTCTCACTGATGAGGATGAAGATGCAGGCACCCACAGAGACGAGGGAGTTGGTGGTGAGGCCGGCCTGATGCTGGCGAAGCTCACGCTGTGTGCCGATGGCGGCACCCGCCACAAGGGCACAGAAAAGACGGAAGATATAGGTTTCGATGGGCACTTCGGAAACTGAAAATTGAAGGTTGAAAAATGAAGATTACCGGTTGCAACGTGAAAGTCATTCTTTGCCGGACAGCACGACAACAATCTCTCCCTTGACATTCTTCTCCTTGAAGTGGGCAAGAACCTCGGCGAGGGTACCACGGACAGTCTCGGCATGAAGCTTGCTGATTTCGCGGCTTACCGACACTCGGCGGGTCTCGCCAAGCACCGCAACGACTTCCTCAAGGAGTTTCACCAGACGGTATGGACTTTCGTAGATAATCATGGTGCGTTCCTCTTCGGCAAGGGCGCGGATGGCCGTCTGGCGGCCTTTCTTGTGGGGGAGGAAACCGAGGAACGTGAAACGGTCGCACGGCAGGCCGCTGTCGACGAGTGCCGGCACAAAAGCCGTGGCTCCCGGCAGACATTCAACCTCGATACCCTCCTTCACCGCCTCTCGCACCAGCAGGAACCCGGGGTCGCTGATGCCCGGAGTGCCGGCATCGGTGACGACAGCGATGGTCGCACCCGCCTTGAGACGTTCCACCAACGATGCTACCGTCTGGTGTTCGTTGAAGATGTGGTAGCTCTGCAGGGGAGTGTCTATACCGTAGTGTTGCAGCAGCACGCGCGATGTGCGTGTGTCCTCAGCCAGAATGAGGTCGACAGCCTTGAGAACCTCGATGCCACGATAGGTCATGTCACCGAGGTTCCCTACGGGTGTCGGAACAAGAAACAGTTTCACTGTCCGTATCTGTCGATTTCACTACTCCTCGAAGTCCTCGGGGATATCCATATCGTGGTAGACATTGGTCACATCGTCGTCCTCTTCGAGGATGCCGATGACCTTCATGACCTTGCGGATGGTCTCCTCGTCCACCTGGCGCAGGGTGTTGGGGATGCGCTGCAGTTCTGCGCTCTCCACCTCTATCCCCTTCTCTTCGAGCATCTTCACCATGTTGCCGAAGTCCTCATAGGCAGTGTAGAGGGTCAGGTATTCGTCGTCGACCTCCATCTCGTCGAGGCCGCCGTCGATGAGTTCCATCTCCAGCTCTTCAACGTCCATTTCGGGCTTGCGAGGCACCACGAAGACACCCTTGCGGGTGAAAAGGAAGCTGAGGCTGCCATTGGTCTCCAGTGTGCCGCCATACTTGTTCATGATGCTCTTCAC
>JAFVAM010000037.1 GCA_017480525.1 Bacteroidales bacterium
CACCGTGCTGACCGAGGGTTACGTTACCGCCAATGGGTGCGACAGCACGCACACCATAAGCCTCACCATCAACCACAGCGTAGCGACATCGGAGACAGTTGTTGCCTGCGACAGCTGGCAAGGCTTCACTGCCGACACCGTGCTGACCGAGGGTTATGTAACAGCCAATGGTTGCGACAGCACACACACCATAAGCCTCACTATCAACCACAGCACGGCAACATACGACACCATTATGGTAGAGAATGAAGGCTTGCCGATAACTTATGCAGGAGAGATCATAGACGCACCTGGCGACTACGAGATTGCTGAAACGGCCGTCAATGGCTGCGACAGCATTATCTACTTGCACATAAGCGTGCAGCCTGTCGGGATAGACCTGGTAGACGAAAGCATGCACCTTGTTATCTATCCCAACCCCACCAAAGGCACTGTACATATAGAGGCAGAAGGTGTTGACAAGATAGAAGTTATCGACGAGACAGGCAGATGGGTGAAGAGTGTAGAAAAAGAGAACTTCGTAGACATCTCTAACCTACCCAACGGCAGTTATCTGCTAAAGATAAGGATTGGCCACACGACTGTGGTTCGCCGGGTACTTAAACAATAAAGCACTCATAGTGCCGTATTTGCTCCGACTAAAGCGGGTGCCTCAAAAACTTTTTGAGACACCCGCTTCTGCGCTGTCCTAAGATCCCTCGCCGGCTTGGGGTTTTGGCGTCATTCGGCATAAGGCATACTTCTATAATCCAACGTGGAGGGTTGGCTTTAGAATTAGGTTCAATAGTTTAAAATGGGAGGGGCGCGAGAAGGATGGGGGATTATCAGTGGGTGTTCATATACTCCTTGGCGTATTCCACATAGTGGGCGGCATTATCGGTCTGGCCCGGCCGTGTGGGCTTGAGGTATCGTGCCGGGACGCCGCCCCATATCTCGTGGGGCGGAATTCTTGTGCCTTGCAGCACCAGGGAGCCGGCGGCCACGATGGAACCTTCGCCCACCTCGCAGTGGTCGAGCAGCGTGGCCCCCATGCCGATGAGGGCGCCGTCGCAGATGGTGCAGGCGTGGACCGTGGCGTTGTGGCCGATGGTGACGTCGCTTCCGATGTGCGTAGGACCGGTGTCGTGCGTCACATGGATGCACGAGCCGTCCTGCACGTTGCTGCGGTCGCCGATGGTGATGGGTGCCACGTCGCCACGCACCACGGCGTTGAACCACACCGAGCATTCGTCGCCCAGCGTCACATCGCCCACCAGCGTGGCGTTCTCGCTGAAGTAGCAGTCGCGTCCCCAACGAGGCGAACGCCCTTTGTATGTTTTGATTAGAGCCATATTCTTGTCCTTTCTTTTGGCGGCAAAGATACGATAATTTTTCTGGAAAATTCTATGATTTAGAATTTTTGTGTATATTTGCAGGTGACGACATGATGAAAATAGCGTTTGAAGATGAAGATTCAGAGCGACTTATATACACTCGCCACAGTGGTGGATGCAGGAAGTTGCCGCCTGGCCGCAAATCTCGTGAGACCTCGGACAGCGTCTATGCCATGTTGCAGAGCGTTGGCTTGTATGCCGGGCTGCCGGTGTGCTGTTTACTCCACTATGAGAAACTGGGGCGGGTGGACACAAGTTCGGTGAAGGAGAAGAGCGGCAGGGGTGGGCGCCCGCTGCCGCGTGAGGTGGACGATAGAATTGAGATGACAATCAGAGCATAATACGACACGTACTATGGACGAAGACAGAACAACGGCCTTCAGGGCTGTGCATCCGGGCGAGGTGCTCGACTCCGAGCTGAAAGAGCGTGGCATCCGGCAGAAAGACTTTGCACAGCGCATAGGCATCACGCCCAGCCACCTCAACGAGCTGTTGAAGGGCAAGCGCAGTTTCACCACAGCCATAGCCATGGCCGTGGAACAGGAGTTGGGCATCAACTATGAGTTCTGGATGCGGATGCAGTATGGCTACGAGCACGACTGTCTGATTCTGGCCCAGCGCGAGGCAGAGAAGCAGCAGAACTCCCGACGGGAATTCCCCATTGTAAAACGAGCCGCCACGGCGGTCTTATAATTCATTATACTTATGGCAGACGACAAAAAAATCATTTTCTCCATGGTGGGTGTGGGCAAACTTATTCCGCCCAGCCGCCAGATTTTAAAAGACATATACCTCTCCTTCTTCTATGGAGCCAAGATCGGTATCATCGGCCTCAACGGCTCCGGCAAGTCCAGTCTGATGAAAATCATCGCCGGTGTCGACAAGGACTACCAGGGCGAGGTGGTCTTCTCGCCCGGCTACAGCGTGGGCTACCTCGAGCAGGAACCCAGGCTCGACGACAGCAAGACCGTCAAGGAGGTGGTGCAGGAGGCCGTGCAGGAGACTGTGGACCTGCTTCGCGAGTACGACGAGGTGAACAACGCCTTCGCCGACCCCGATGCCGACTTCGACAAACTCATCGAGCGCCAAGGAGAACTCACCGAACTCCTCGAAGCCCACGACGCGTGGAACCTCGACCAAAAGCTTGAGCGCGCCATGGATGCCCTGCGTTGTCCCGACGAGGACCAGCTCGTGAAGAACCTCTCCGGCGGCGAGCGCCGCCGCGTGGCCCTCTGCCGCCTGCTTTTGCAGGAGCCCGACATCCTCCTCCTCGACGAACCCACCAACCACCTCGACGCCGAGAGTATCGACTGGCTCGAACAGCACCTCCAGCAATACAAGGGTACCGTCATCGCCGTCACCCACGACCGCTATTTCCTCGACCACGTGGCAGGATGGATCCTCGAACTCGACCGCGGCGAGGGCATCCCCTGGAAGGGCAACTACTCCTCGTGGCTCGAACAGAAGACCGCCCGCCTGGCCATGGAGGAGAAGCAGGAGAGCAAGCGCCGCAAGACCCTCCAGCGCGAACTGGAGTGGGTGCGCATGGCACACAAGGCGCGCCACGCCAAACGCAAGGCACTTCTCGCCGCCTACGACCGCCTCCTCAACGAGGACGACAAGGAAAAAGAGCAGAACCTCGAAATCTTCATCCCCAACGGTCCACGCCTGGGCAACAAGGTGCTGGAGGTCAACGGTGTCAGCAAGGCCTACGGCGA
>JAFVAM010000038.1 GCA_017480525.1 Bacteroidales bacterium
GGAGCACGGCGGTCTTGAGGCGTATCATCTTCATGTATTGCTCTATGGTGACGCTGTCGCTATGCTCGAAGTTCATGTCGTATTGCTGCCCTTCGCACACTTCTATGGATGTCTCGTTGAAGCATTGCAGGATGGCCTGCAGTCGCGGCGAAGGCTGGCGGAGGAAGTAGCGCCAGGCGAGGGCGAACATTGTGTCGCCGCTGAGGATGGCGGTGTTCTCGTCCCATTTGGTGTAGACCGTGGGTTGTCCGCGCCGCAGGGGCGAGCGGTCCATGAGGTCGTCGTGAAGGAGGGTGAAGTTGTGGAAGGTCTCGATGCCGAGGGCGGCGTCGCATACGTTGGCCTCATCGCCGCCGAAGAGCGCGTTGGCGGCCATGAGCATCGTGGGGCGTATGCGCTTGCCGCCGAGGCGGAGGGTGTAGTCGATGGGGGCGTAGAGCTCGTGGGGATCGGCGTCGAACTGTTCGGCGTCGAAAATCTGTTGGACCTTGTCTATGTAGTATTTTAGATTGTTCATTTATATATTTTATGAATAGGTGCTTTGGGGGAGGGTAGGTCAGTAGGCGAAGCCGTGCTGGGTGCACCATTTCTGCGCCTTGGCATGGCCGAGTTTGGCGGCTCGCACATAGTTGGCTTTCTCCCGTTTGGGTTGTTTCTGCTTGGCGTAAAGCTCCGCAATCTTGCAGTAGGTCTCGGCATCTTTTTTGTCGAGTTCGACGGCTTTCTGGTAGTTGCGGATGGCTTTGCCGAATTCGCCCTGTTCGGCGTAGGTGCGTCCCATGAGCCGGTAGGCCTCGCCCTGCGTGGGTGCCACTTTGGTGGCTTTGCGGTAGAGGGCTATGGCCTGGTTGTAGTCTGCACTGGCGAAGTAGATGTCGCCCAGGCGGTTGTAGGCGTTGACGTAGGTGCTGTCGTAGCGTATGACCGTCTCCAGGCATTCCACAGCGCTTTCTTTCTCGCCTTTGAGGAGATAGGCCCATCCGAGACAGTAGATGAGTTTGATGGAGTTGCGTTCCACCTTGAGCCCTTTCTTGAGGGTGGTGATGGCGAGGTCGTAGCTATTGCGGTAGCAGTACATGGTGCCCAGGTTGAAGTAGGCGTCGATGTTTTTCGGATCGGCCTGTGTGGCTTTGCGGAAGGTTTGGATGGCCTCGTTGTCGTTCCCTTTGTTGAAGAGGATGATACCCGTGACGTTGAGGGCGCGGGCGGAGCTGGGGCTTTCCTGCAGCGCCTTGTGCGCCCACGAGAGGGCGTTGGTGTAGTTCTCGTCCTTGCAGTTGACCCATGCAATGGAGGCCATGGCCGAGGCGCGCAGGTCGTGTTCGGAACTGTCGGCCAATTCGATGGCTTTCTCCGCTGCCTGCTTGGCCTGTGGCCAGTCGCGTTGTTCGCAGAGGCATTCGGCCAGATGGGTTAGGGCCAAGGCGCTGCTGTCGGCGCGTTGGAGCCATCGTGTGGCTTCGGCGAAGTGCTCCTGCCGCTGAAGGAGCAGCCCCAGGTGCAGGCGTGCCTGCACGTTGGTGTCCACGGCCTCGCGATAGTAGTCCATGGCGAGGCCGGTCAGTCCCTTGCGCTCGGCATTGAGGCCTTTCGCAAGGCTGCCCTGCGCGGCGGCACCTGTGGCCATCGCGCAGAGCAGGCATACTATGGCCGTGGCCTTTCTCATCGTTCTTTTTTTTATCCGAGGTTGGCAATCTGGTTCTTGAGGGCGGCGATTTTGGTTTCGGCGTCGCGCTGTTTGTTGCGTTCTTTCTCGATGACGGCGGCGGGAGCTCCGTTTACGAACTTCTCGTTGGAGAGTTTCTTCATCACGCTGGCAAGGAAGCCTTCGGTGTATTTCAGCTCCTCGTTGAGCTTCTTCAGCTCGGCCTCCTTGTCCACGTTCTGGCTCATGGGGACGAAGCATTCCGTGGTGCCGATCATGAAGCTCAGTGCACCTGCCGGCTTCTCGCCGACGGCCTCCACCTTGCCCACGTTGGCCAGCTTGCGGACAACACCCTCAAAGCGCGACAGCCTGAAGCGGTCGTCCTTGGCTATGTAGCTCACGTCGAGAGCCTCCTTGGGCGAGAGGTTGCGGGTGTTGCGGATGTTGCGCACCCCGGCGATGACCTCGCGGGCGGTGTCGAACTCGTCGAGCATCCGCTGGTCGTAGAAGACGCTGGTGGGGAGGTGCTGGTTCATGATGCTGAAGTTCTGTTCGAGGAATTGCTGCTGTTCCTCGTTTTTGCCGAGACCCTTCAGGACGTGCCATATCTCTTCGGTGACGAAGGGCATGAAGGGGTGCAGCAGGAGCATCAGGCGGCTGAAGATGCTGAGGGTGGCCGCGTAGGTTTCGGCGTCGATGGGGCTTCCGAAGGCGGGCTTCACCATCTCCAGATACCAGGAGCAGAAGTCGTCCCATATCAGTTTGTAGGTGGCCATGAGGGCCTCGCTGAGGCGGTATTGGTCGAAGTCCTTCTCTATTTCCTCGATTACCTGCGTCATGCGCTGCTCCATCCATTGCACACCGACTTCGTTTTCCTTGCTCTGTTGCACGTCGTCCACTTTCCAGCCGCTGACCAGCCGGAGGGCGTTCCACATCTTGTTGCTGAAGTTGCGGCCCTGCTCGCAGATGCTCTCGTCGAAAGGCAGGTCGTTGCCTGCCGGGGCGGTGAGGAGCATGCCCATGCGGACGCCGTCGGCGCCGTATTTCTCTATGAGTTCGATGGGGTCGGGGCTGTTGCCGAGGCTCTTGCTCATCTTGCGGCCCAGTTTGTCTCGCACGATGCCGGTGAAGTAGACATTGCGGAAAGGCACTTCGTGGCGGTATTCCTCGCCGGCCATAATCATGCGTGCCACCCAGAAGAAGATGATGTCCGGGGCGGTGATGAGGTCGGCAGTGGGGTAGTAGTAGTTGATTTCGGGGTTGTCGGGATGGCGGATGCCGTCGAAGAGCGAGATGGGCCATAGCCATGAGGAGAACCATGTGTCCAGCACATCCTCGTCCTGACGCAGGGCGCCTGTGTAGCCATGCTTTTCGGCTGCCATGCGTCGGGCCTCTTCTTCGTTGAGGGCCACGATGGTCTCTACTTTGCCGCCCTGCTCGAAATACCATGCAGGGATGCGCTGTCCCCACCACAGCTGGCGGCTGATGCACCAGTCCTTGATGTTCTCCAGCCAGTGGCGGTAGGTGTTCTTGAACTTGGCGGGATGGAAACGGATGGTGTCGTCCTCCACCACCTCGAGGGCCTTTTTGGCCACGCCCTCCATCTTCATGAACCACTGGGCGCTGAGCTTGGGTTCGATGACAGCGTCGGTCCTCTCCGAGTGTCCCACCTTGTTGGTGTAATCCTCGATTTTTTCGATGAGGCCTGCCTCTTCGAGGTCTTTCACAATCTGTTTGCGGCAGGCGAAGCGGTCCATGCCGCAGTATTTTTCGCCGTGTTCGTTGAGGGTGCCGTTGTCGTTGAAGATGTCTATGCTCTCGAGTCCGTATTTCATGCCGAGGTTGTAGTCGTTGATGTCGTGGGCGGGGGTGATTTTGAGGGCACCGGTGCCGAATTCGCGGTCCACGTATTCGTCCATGATGATAGGCACCGCACGTCCCACGCCGGGCACCACGACCTTCTTCCCTTTGAGCCATTGGTAGCGCTCGTCCTCGGGGTGTACGCAGACGGCGGTGTCGCCCATGATGGTCTCCGGGCGCGTGGTGGCCACCACGATGTAGCGGTCCTCGCCTTCCACGAAATAGCGCAGGTAGAACAGTTTTCCGTGGCTCTCTTTGTAGATTACCTCTTCGTCGCTCACGGCGGTCAGGGCCTGGGGATCCCAGTTCACCATGCGCACACCGCGGTAGATGAGGCCTTTGTTGTAGAGGTCCACAAAGACGCGGATGACACTCTCGTAGCGCACCTCGTCCATGGTGAAGGCTGTGCGGTCCCAGTCGCAGCTGGCGCCGAGTTTGCGCAGCTGCTTCAGGATGATGCCGCCGTGCTCCTCTTTCCACTCCCATGCGTGTTTCATGAACTCCTCGCGCGAAAGCGAGCGTTTGTCGATGCCGCGCTCGGCCAGCATCCTCACAACCTTGGCTTCCGTGGCTATCGAGGCGTGGTCGGTGCCGGGCACCCAGCAGGCGTTTTTGCCCTGCATGCGGGCGCGGCGCACCAGCACGTCCTGTATCGTGTTGTTAAGCATGTGGCCCATGTGCAGCACCCCCGTCACGTTGGGCGGAGGAATGACCACCGTGTA
>JAFVAM010000039.1 GCA_017480525.1 Bacteroidales bacterium
GGCGTTTTTTTTCATCGGATCACGTGGGTTGCGGCACCCTTGCCTTTGCCCTTCGAGGCAGGACCACCGTGTGCGGTGGCGAAAAAAGCAATGACGCAGCCTTTGCGCTTTCCTTCTTATTCCACGTTGAGGATGAAGTAGTTCTTCTTGCCTTTCTGGATGAGGATGCAGCCGCTGGCGAGGATGTCGGCGGCGGTGAGCATGGCGCCCTCCCCTACCTTCTGCTTGTTGACACTGATGGAATTCTGCTTCAGCTCGCGACGTATCTCGCCCTTGCTGGCGAACATGCCCACCTCGGCGGCGAGGTCGACGAGCGAGGCACCGGCCTCGATGGCGCTGCGGCCTACAGAGAACTGCGGCACACCGTCGAAGACACTGAGGAGCGTCTCGCGGTCCAAAGCGTTGAGCTGATCGGTGGTGGCTTTGCCGAAGAGAAGTCCGGAGGCGGCGATGGCGGTGTCGTAGGCCTGCTGGCCGTGGACACGGACGGTGATGTCCCTGGCGAGGGCTTTCTGCAGGATGCGCTGCTCGGGGGCTTCCGCGTGCTGCTTCTCCAGGGCTTCGATTTCTTCTTTTCCGAAGAGTGTGAAGATGCGGATATAGCGGGCGGTGTCGACATCGGAGCAGTTGAGCCAGAACTGGTAGAACTTGTAAGGGGAGGTCTTGGAGGGATCGAGCCACACGTTGCCGCCCTCGGTCTTGCCGAACTTGGTGCCGTCGGCCTTGGTGATAAGCGGACAGGTGAGGGCGAAAGCCTCTCCGCCTTCCATGCGGCGGATGAGTTCGGTGCCGGTGGTGATGTTGCCCCACTGGTCGCTGCCGCCCATCTGCAATCTGCAGCCCTTGGTGCGGTAGAGCGTGAGGAAGTCGTAGCCCTGCAGGAGCTGGTAGCTGAACTCTGTGAACGAGATGCCCGTCTCCATGCGCTTCTTCACGCTGTCCTTGGTCATCATGTAGTTGACGGTGATGTGTTTGCCCACATCGCGGATGAAGTCGAGGAAGAGGTAGTCCTTCATCCAGTCGTAGTTGTTGAGGATTTCGGCGCCGTTAACGGGGTTGTCGAAGTCGAGGAAGCGTTCCAGCTGGTGGCGTATGCACTGCACGTTGTGCTGGATTTCCTCTGGGGTGAGGAGCTTTCTTTCTGCTGCCTTGAAAGAGGGGTCGCCGATCATGCCCGTGGCACCGCCCACGACAGCCAGGGGCTTGTGTCCCGCCATCTGGAGATGCTTGAGGAGCATGATGGAGACGAGGTGGCCTATGTGGAGCGAATCGGCCGTGGGGTCGATGCCTACATAGGCGGTGGTGACTTCCTTGGAGAGTTGTTCCTCGGTGCCGGGCATGATGTCGTGAATCATACCGCGCCATTTGAGTTCTTCTACGAGATTTGTGTCCATTATATTCTATATATAATTGAATTCATATTATATTTTAATAAAAAAGAGGTACTGCCATGGGCGGTACCTCTTTTTGCTATCGGCGCCCGTTTAGCGGACAATCATTTTGGTGGTAGCCGTGTGGCCGGAGATGATGACGTTGATGAGGTACATACCCTTGTTCATGCCGGTGCAGTCGAGGGTGTAGACCTGCTCGCCTTCGGGGACGAAGCCCATGTTGCGATCCATCACGAGACGGCCGTTGAGGTCGTAGACACGGATGATGCCTTTGCCGGCGACATTGGCGTTGACAGAGAGCGTGGCCTCGTCGTAGACGGGGTTGGGGCTCAGCTTGACGCTGTTGAGGCCGATGGTATGGACTGTGGGGATGGCAACGGGGGTGTAGTCGACGGAGTCGACGACCTCATTGCTGAAGTCGGTGACATACTTCGTGTCCATGAAAACGCCGCGGCCATAGGTGCCAAAGTAGATGGCACGCGACCATTTGGTCTTGGCAAAGGCGTAATTGTTGGCGTTGATGGAGGTGTGGGTGAGGTTGTGGCGGATGGGGAGCTTGCCGGTCTGCTGGACGATGGCGGTCACGGGGACGCCGGTGAGGTTGGCATAGGGCGTCCAGGCAGAGGCGTTGCTTTCACGGGTGTAGACACCGTCCTCGGCGCCGACATAGATGGTGCCAAGGGAATCCTCGACGATGGCGCAGTAGGCGGGCATTTCGGCGTTGGGCAGGGGTACAGCGGTGATGCTGTAGCCGAGCGAGTCGCAGGCATTGTTGACAATGGCGACGTTGGCCATGCTGCTGCTATAGTTGTCGAACGTGAGGATGAGCTTGTCGCCTTTGCTGGCGGGAGCCACGGCGATGTTGCTGATGGGGCGGGGGAACCAGATGTCGCCGTTGTAGGAGAGGGTGTCGTAGGAGAGGATGGGGTTCAGACGGCCATATTTGAAGACATTGGCGATGTCGATGTTGGTGGTGTTGTAGTCAGCTTTTTCAAAGCCGGAGACACGCACCAGCATGGAGCGGTTGTTGGCGACGTCGAAAACGGAGATGAAGACGCTCTTGCCATTGGCACTGATGACAGCCTGGCGGGGATAGATGTTGGGGTGGACGGTGCGGTCGATGTGATAGATGTCGGCCCACTGCATGAGCTGGTTGCTGACGGTATGGTCGTTGGGGGCCATGGCGCCATCCTGCTCATTCCACACCTTGCTGAAGTCGGAAGGTGTCCAGTTGTAAAACACGCCACGGATGTTGGAGAAACCGGTCAAGTCGGGATTGTGGTCGGCAATAGTCACCATGCGCGACTGGATGGGGTTGCGGACGGTGATGGTGTCGCCGGCGACGCGGGCGCGGGTGGCGCCGGTGGCGGTGGTCACAGTGAGGTCGGCATTGGTGAAGACATACTCAAAGGGGTAGTCGGCATGGCCGCGGCTGTAGAAGACAGCCTTGTCTTTGGCCTTGATGGGGAGGTTTCTTCCACGGTTGGCACCGTTGGACTCGGCGTTCACCCAAAGGGTGTCGTAGACGCCGCCCTGGAGGCGGAAGATGTAGCCAAGGGTGTCGATACCCATATTGACGGAGCCGTTGAAGACGGTGTTGGTATCGGTTTCCCAGAGATAGATGCTGCCGATGGTGGGGCCGCTATAGAGGAGGTCGGTGCGGAAGCCCTGTCCGGAAGTCCAGGTGGTGATGTTGGTGTAGTCGAGGTAGTCGGCATAGGAGCGGCCGATATTGCCGTTCTCGGAAGAGGTGAAGATGGTGCGGCGCGAGAGGGGGGTCACCTGCTGGAAGGCGGAGATGGCCACAGCACCACCGTTGCCGGTCCA
>JAFVAM010000040.1 GCA_017480525.1 Bacteroidales bacterium
ATGCAGTCGTGGGAGTACATAGACGAACCCGAAGAGAGGGTTGAGGATGGCGAACCGGTGCCCAACGAGGAAGCCGCCACCAACGAAAACAAGTAATGCAGAGGGGGCAATAATGGCTATAGAATGGATAACCCTAATTGGCGGCTTTCTTACTGGTGGCGGTTTGCTAACCATGCTAACTATGCCGCAGATGAAAAAGAAAGCCGCCGCAGAAGCGCGAGCCTCCGAACTTGACAACTTGCAGAAAGTTGCCGACGGGTGGGAAAAACTGTGCAACGAGAGGCAGGAAGCCAACACAGAGAAAGACCGTATCATTGCCGAGAAAGACGCAAAGATTGACGCGCTGTATATGCAGATTGGCGAGATACGCCATGAACGCGATGAGCAGATCGAAGAGAACACCAAGCTCCGTGTGCAGATTGCCGCCAACACGCCAAAGATTTGCGAGAGGCGCGGTTGCCCCGACCGTGAACCGCAAAGCGGCTACTAAACCAAGCATTATGAAAATAAAAGTAGAACGAAAGACAAAAAAGCCTACATATACCATTGGCAAGGTATATATTGACGGAACCTATTTTTGCGACAGTCTCGAGGACACCGACAGAGGGGCAACGCAAATAATGCCCTTTACGTCCACAGGTGGCAACAAGGGCTATTGGACGGATGCCAACGGACAGAAGATTGAAAAAGTACCGACACAAACAGCCATACCGACGGGGCTGTATGACGCTTGCTCTTTTTGGTGGGCTAAACATGGTTGCTATGTGGTGCAGTTGCTCCGCGTTGGCGGCTTTCTTGGAATACTTATGCACAATGGCACCAATGCCGACCATTCCGAGGGCTGCATCTTGCTTGGCACAAACAATGCCGTTGGCAGACTGAATGGCACCAGGTTGTATATGGACGCACTGGCAGCACGTGTAATGGCATGCGAGAAAAGAGGCGAGAAAGTAACGGTTGAAGTGGTATGAAAAGGCGTATAGATGTATTATTGTTATTCGCCCTGTTGTTCGCCTTTTGCAGTTGCAAAGGCACACGGAGCATAACCACCAACCACGCCGAGCAGCACACCGCCGAGGCTGAAACCGCCAGTGTTGCCGTTGCCACCACGACCGCCACCGAGACAGTCAGCCAAACCAACACAATAAAGATTGAGTTTGACACCGACGACACCAGCGCAACGAGTAACTCCTCGTGGCTTTTGGAATGGCTGTTTGTTCACGACACCAATGTCGGGTGTAAAGGGCAAATGTCCACACCGACAGGCAATTTGCCACGTATAAAAAGCATAGAGGCGAGCCAAGCAATTACAGCAACCAAAGAGCAGACAGGCACAACCATTGAAGCCAACCAAGCAACCACCACCGAGAGCCACACCGCCAAAGCCGACAGCACAGCAACCAGTACAACGGCCAAAGAAAAGTCCAACAATACGGTACTATGGCTCGCGCTTATGCTTGGCACATTGCTTTTTGCCATTGGCATATACATTGGAGCAAAGGCAGACCGCCACACCTGACACCGCACCTACTTTTCTTGCCATAATATTGCAAAAGCGACCCGATTTTTGAATTTTCGGGTCGCTTTTCGGGTTTTAATTTTGCAACTTATTGATTTATAGTTACAGTGGCGGAGAGAGAGGGATTCGAACCCCCGGACCCTCGCAGGTCAACGGTTTTCAAGACCGCCGCAATCGACCGCTCTGCCATCTCTCCTGTTTCCATTCGTTTGGAAATGCAAAAATACACTTTTTTCGCGACATGACAAAATATTTTTGATAAAAAACTAACTATCAAACACTCCAACACTCATTTTTACATTTTAAGAAAAAACATTACAGCCGTGTCGGAAAATAGTTGTACCTTTGCACCGTAAAAAAAGCGGGATATTACAGCACCACGCACTTTGAAACAGAATGTCCAACACATCACGAAACCAACAAAAACACAATAACAAACAATCAAAGAGATGAAACACCTACGATTCTATGCGCTGGCGACCGCCACGATGCTGCTCCTCGGCGCCTGCAAACAGCAGAAAAACGAGTGTCCCGTGGCTACGGAGACCGTTTCGACCGACAACCTCTACTTCTTCGATGCCGTCGACGGCGAAGGCAACACCCTCGACCTCAGCGGCTGCGAGGGCAAGGTGGTGCTGGTAGTCAACACCGCCACCCAATGCGGCTTCACCCCGCAATACGCCGACCTCGAAAAAATCTACCGCCAGTTCCACTCACAAGGGCTTGAAATCCTCGACTTCCCCTGCAACCAGTTTGGCGAGCAGGCACCCGGCACCAACGAGGAAATCCACGCCTTCTGCACCGGCACATACAACACCTCTTTCCCCCAGATGGCCAAAATCGATGTCAACGGTGACAGCGCCACGGCCCTCTACACCTGGCTGAAAGAGAAAGCCCCCTTCAGAGGTTTCGACACCACCGACGCCATGGGCGCCCGCATGGACCAGATGTTCCGCAGCATGGACCCCGACTACGACCAAAACAACGACATCAAGTGGAACTTCACCAAGTTCCTTATCGACCGCGAGGGCAACGTCGTCCGCCGTTTCGAACCCACCGATCCGATGAGCGACGTGGAGGAAGCCATCAAGTCACTGCTTTAGCCTCTCCTAAGAAGCAGCAAACACTTATCGGCGGCGACCGTGACCGTAAGGCACGTTTCGCCGCCATTCTATCTCCACCCCCTCCATGCGCAGAAGCCTGTATGTGCAATAGGGCAGGCCTGCATAGTTGCCCACCGAACCGTCGGCAGGCACCACACGATGGCAGGGGATGAAGAGGTTCAAAGCGTTGGCCCCCACGGCCGATGCAACAGCGCGTACCGCCGAGGGATGCCCGGCGAGGGTGGCCAGTTCGCCATAGCTGACCGTCATCCCTCTTGGTATGGATGCCACTTTGCGCCACACCTCCTGCTGCAATGTTGTCCCATAAGTACGCAACGGCAAGGGCGACATGTCCATGCCGTTGAAGAAATGCTCGCAAAGCTCGTCGACGGCACTATGGATCACATCAGTCCACTGCCCGTCGACAATGTCGGTGCATAATCCCTGCGAGAGCCTCCTCCGCACTGCCTCATAGTGCGTTGAATATGGCCAGACGCACAGGCAAAGGCTCTCGCCGATAGACCCCAACTCCACCTCGCCGACTGGAGTTTTATATCGGATGGTATAGATATGCTGCTCTTCCATAGGCTGCCGGATGCAAAAGAAAACCCTGCCTCACAGGACAGGGTTTCCAGATCAAAAAAATCTAAAACAAATTACTTTTTTTTTCTCTTACTCGGCTTCGGCCTGAATGTACTCCAAAAGGCTTGAACCTCACTCGGTCTTCGGCTCGCAGGCGCCTCAATCAGGCCTCACGATTTACTCGGCCTTCGGCTCGCAGGCACTTCAATCAGGCCTCGCGATTTACTCGGCCTTCGGCTTGAAAATACTTCAATCAGGCCTCGCGATTTACTCGGCCTTCTTGGCGTACTTTTTGTACTTGCTCATGAACTTGTCGACACGACCAGCGGTGTCAACAAGCTTCAGCTTGCCAGTGAAGAAGGGGTGCGAAGTGTTCGAGATTTCGAGCTTCACCACGGGATACTCCTTGCCGTCGGTATAGGTAACAGTCTCTTTGGTGTTGGCGCAGCTCTTGGTGAGAATCATGTTGTCGTTAGACATGTCTTTGAACACCACGAGGCGATAGTTTTCGGGATGGATTCCTTTTTTCATTTCTTTCTTTTTTGCCGTCTAATCCGTTGTTTATTAGACGATTGTTTATAATCTGTTTACTAATTTCGTGATGCAAAGATACAACTTTTTTTCAATCCGGCAAAATAATTCTTCATTTCCAGTATCTTTTTTGCTTTTCGGACAGGACTTTCCGTTTTATTTTCGTTCCGTCGAGGCACGGGACACAATAAAAGGCAGCCCTCATCGTTATCGGAACATGACGAAAACGATTTTCCTTGCTGGCGGATGCTTCTGGGGCACACAGCACTATCTGAAACAAATCGAGGGTGTCATAGAGACACAGACAGGCTTTGCCAACGGCAACACCGAGGAGCGCACACGCAGCCTCGGCATAGGTGCCGAGGTTGTGGAGCAGCCCACCTACGAGCAGGTCTATACCGACCGCACAGGCTACGCCGAGACAGTGCGCGTGACCTTCGACCCATCGGTCCTGCCGCTGCGCAAACTCGTGGAGCTCTATTTCCTCTGCATCGAACCCACATCGCTCAACCGCCAGGGCAACGACGAGGGTACGCGCTACCGCACGGGCATCTACTATATCGACCCCGACGACAGGCTGGAAATCATGGATGTATACAACACCGTGCAACACGGCTACAGTTGCCCGCTGGCCGTGGAGGTGGAACCCCTGGAACGTTTCACACCGGCAAGCGAATACCATCAGGACTACCTGGACAAACACCCCGACGGCTACTGCCACCTGCCGGAATCCCTCTTCGAATTCGCCCGACAGGCCAACCGCCGCCAACCGCACCCCCGCGACCTTTAGGAATCACTGCGACAACACACTATGACAGCGTCAAAAATATTTTTTCCCGTATGTCAATATTTATTCGTATCTTTGCACCGTTTTTACCCACTGCGGATATGGCGTAATTGGTAGCCGCGCAAGACTTAGGATCTTGTTCCGAAAGGAGTGGGGGTTCGAGCCCCCCTATCCGCACTGAAAATCGAGAATAGAGAACAGCGTTGAGGGCAGACAAATAGCAAAACGACAATTGAATACCACGAGGAAACACTACAATGCCATGGCGACACTCCGACGGGTGCTGGTTTTGGCATTGGTCTTTTTTTTTAACGCGCACGCGTACGCGTCCTACCTGCTGCTGCCCATGGACGAGGTGCAGAAAAACCACCTGAAAGCCTATGGCGTGGCCTACTGGGCTTTGGAGCGGAACATCGAGGTGACGTGGCTGCTCAACTATCGCGGCGGCACCTTCATGATGAAGCATGCCGACGCCATCGAGCGCGAATGCAAACTGCGCGGCGTAAGCTGCGAGGTGATTGCCGACGGACAGAGCAGCGCCATCCTCAGCCACATCGCCGACCCCGGCGTCAACATGGACGCCGTCAAACTGCATAAAGCACCCCGGATTGCCGTCTATTCGCCCAAAAACAAACTACCGTGGGACGACGCCGTGACCCTCGTCCTGACCTACGCCGAGATTCCCTACGATGTAGTCTACGACGAAGAGGTGATGTCCGGCATACTGCCCACCTACGACTGGCTGCACCTCCACCACGAGGACTTCACAGGCCAATACGGCAAGTTCTGGGGAAACTACCGCAGCCAGCAATGGTACATCGAGGACGTGCGCCTTCAGGAGGCCATGGCAAACAAACTGGGCTTCAGCAAGGTGAGCCATCTCAAACTGGCCGTGGCCAAGAAAATTCGCGACTTCGTGATGGGCGGCGGCTTCCTCTTCGCCATGTGCTCGGCCCACGACAGCTTCGACGTGGCCCTTGCCGCCGACGGCGTGGACATCTGCGCCGAGATGTTCGACGGCGACCCCATGCAGCCCAACGCACAGGAACTTCTCGACTACAGCAAATGCTTTGCCTTCAAAGGCTTCCGCATCAGCACCAACCCAACGGAATACGAAATCTCCACCATCGACATCGACGACCGCACACGCCAGCGGCAGGTGAACGAGAAGAATGACTTCTTCGTTCTCTTCGACTTTTCAGCCAAATGGGACTGGATCCCCACCATGCTGACACAGAACCACACACGCCTCGTCCACGGCTTCATGGGCCAGACCACAGCCTTCCGCAGCAACCTGGTGAAAACCAGCTGCGTCATCCTTGGAGAGAACAAAGAGTTCGGCGAGGTGCGCTACCTCCACGGCGACTATGGCAAAGGCACCTGGACATTCCTCGGAGGCCACGACCCCGAAGACTACCGCCACTTCATCGGCGACCCCCCGACCGACCTCTCCCTCTACCCCAACTCGCCAGGCTACCGACTCATCCTGAACAACATCCTCTTCCCCGCCGCAAAAAAAGAAAAACACAAGACCTGAAAACCGAGAGCCAGCCCGACAGCCAAGACGGGGAAAAAACACGAGATTTACAAGACCTCGAAAAAAAACTGACAAAATCAGGAAACAGGAATTGAAAAACGGGAATTGAGAAGTGAATATAGAAACCGAAACCATCATGAGCAACAGAACAACAACAAGGACAGCATATAGCAAAATGAAGACCGCCATAGTCTGCGCCTGCCTGATGGCAGGGCTGCAATGCGCAACGCCCCCCACGGCCGTCGGACAAAACGGCTCTTGGACCGTCTACGACACCCGGTCGAGCGACATCTGCGGCAACAACATCTCGGCCCTCGCGGCCGACGCCAAAGGCGTGTGGGCCGGCACCTACCAGGGGCTTTGCCGCATGTCCGGCACATCGTGGATGGACTATTCCATGTTCAACCAGAAGCTCAAGGACCAGTCCGTCAACTGCCTGACCCTCGACGACCACGGCATCCTCTGGGTCGGCACCGACGACTACGGCGTCATCGAGTGGGATGGAACCAACTGGACCGAACACAGCGACATCACGCACAAACTGAAGATGAAGTTCGTCAAAGAGATTGTAAAAGACCAGGACGGCGTGATATGGATCGGCGTAACCCTGGGCGGCGTGGTGAGCTACGACGGCCACAACTGGGAGAAATACACCCCCGACGACAGCGAGCTGCTGAGCGATTTCGTTCTCGACCTCGCCGTGGACCGCGCCAACCGCAAATGGATCACCACCAACGGCGGCGTCAGCGTCTTCAACGGCTCCCGCTGGACAGGCTACACCAGTGCCAACTCCGGCCTTCCCGACGACATCGTCCCTGCCATCGTCATCGACAAAGACAACGTCAAATGGTTCGGCACCCTCGGCGGCCTGGCGCGCTTCGACGGCCAACACTGGACGGTCTGGACCTCACGCAACAGCCCCTTGCCCAGCGACCAGGTGAACGACATCGCCATCGACGAAAACGGCCTCCTCTGGATTGCCACCAGCGCCGGCGCCGCCGTCTTCGACGGACTCGACCAGTGGGTCTCCTTCACCTCCAAAAACAGCCTCATCCCCGCCGGCAACATCTACAAGGTAGCCTGCAACGGACGAGGCACCGTCTGGTTCGGCAACGACGCCAGAGGCCTGGCCAAGCTCACCGGCTTCAAGATGCCGGCGAAAAACACCTCGCACAACCCCGCCCTGCAACAGGGCACCGCCGTCGCCGACAATGGCGACACGCGCTCCTCCTCACGCAACTTCAGCTCCGAACCCAGCGACGAAAAAGTGCGCATCATACCCCACCTCGACGAAGGCTACATCACCATCTCCATGGAAAGCCCCGTCGCCCTTGTCAGCTTCATCAACGCCAGCGGCAAGGTGGTGAAAACGACGGAGAACTACATGAACAACCAGCACATCAAAATCAACCGTCTGCCCAAGGGCATGTACACCGTCTCGGTGAAGACCGAGCGCGGCGAGCGCAAAATCAAATTCAACCTCAAATAGCAGAGCAACAAAAGCAAACCCATTAACCTATTCCGACACCATCATGAAACGTCTTTCAGTAATCCTCCTGTGCCTTCTGACCGTCCTCGGTGTCAGCGCCCAGCAGCTCGACCCTGCCAAGCGCACCTACACGGTCAAGACTACCTCCCCCACAGAAGCCGAACTGGTGGTCACCGTCAAGCTCGACAACGGATGGCACATGTATTCGCAGCACACCGACGAGAACGGCCCCCTGCCGACGGTCTTCGAGTTCACGCCCGGCAGCGACTATGCCCTGGTGGGCAAAGTTGCCGAACCCAAACCCCACGAGGAGATGGACCCCGTCTTCGGCTGCGTGGTGAAATCCTTCGAAGGCACCGTAGTCTTCCGCCAGAAAATCAAGCGTCTCTCCGACAAGGACTTCTCTGTCAAGGGCATCCTCTCCTACCAGCTCTGCAACGACGGCTCCTGCATAGCCCCCGAAGACCACGACATGGTCTTCCGTGTGCCGGGAGCCACAGCCGAAGCCACAGAAACCGTGACGGATCCCGCTGTCGCAGAAGCCCCGTCCGAGGAGGCCGACACCGCCGCGGCGACAGCCTCCATCGCTGCCGACAGCCCCGACGACAACCCGCCATCCGCCCCGGAGGAGAACGAAGAAGAGAGCCACAGCCTGCTGGGCTACTTCCTCATAGCCCTCGGCGGCGGCATCCTCACCATGTTCACCCCCTGCGTCTTCCCCATGATACCCATGACGGTGAACTTCTTCATGCACGGCTCCGGCAACCGGCGCAAAGGACGCCGGCAGGCCTGGTTCTTCGGACTGAGCATCGTGGCCATCTTCGCCGTCATCGGCGTGGTGCTCTCCGCCATCTTCGGCCCGGAGATGATGAACACCATCGCCACCAACTGGATTCCCAACCTCATCTTCTTCGCCATCTTCATCATCTTTGCCATGAGCTTTTTCGGCCTCTTCGAAATCAAGATGCCCGAACGCTGGGTGAACGCCAGCGACGAGCAGGCCGACAAAGGCGGCCTCCTGGCCCCCTTCTTCATCGCGCTCACCACCGTGCTGGTCTCTTTCTCCTGCACAGGCCCCGTCATCGCCGCCGCCCTCGCGGGCCTCACCACCGATGCCGGCGCCAACGTCGAGACCGCCAACCGCTGGGTCTCCCTGGTCTCCATGCTGGGCTTCGGCATCGGCTTCGCCCTGCCGTTCACCCTCCTGGCCATGTTCCCACAGTTCCTCAAAAACCTCAAGAGCGGCTCGTGGCTCAACACCGTCAAGGTCTCCTTCGCCTTCATCGAGCTGGCCTTCGGACTTAAATTCCTCCAGATGGCCGACATCGACTGCAACTGGGGCCTCCTGCCGCGCGACGTCTACCTGGCCCTCTGGATTGCCATCTTCGGCCTATGGGGCCTCTACCTGCTGGGCAAGCTGCGCTTCAAAGGCGACGACGAGGTGAAGGAAATCGGCGTCGGACGCCTCTTCATCGCCATCCTCGACTTCGCCTTCGTCGTCTACCTCATCCCCGGCCTCTGGGGTGCCGAGCTCAAAGCCCTCTCCGGTTTTGTGCCGCCCCTGTCGAGCCAGGACTTCACCGTGCAGAAGGTGGTGCACGACCACGCAGGCTCCGCCGTCGGCCACGCCACCAACGGCCTCCCCGCCAACCGCAAGCATGCCGCCCTGCTCGCCCACCATACCCCCCTGGGCTTCGAAGCCTTCTTCGACCTCGACGAGGCCAAGGACTACGCCCGCCGCGTGGGCAAGCCCATCTTCGTCGACTTCACCGGCAAAAACTGCGGCAACTGCCGCGAGATGGAACACTACGTATGGCCCGACGAACAGGTGAAGCACATCCTCAACAGCGACTTCGTCATCGTTTCGCTCTACTGCGACGAGAACTCCATCACCCTCCCCGAAAGCGAATGGGTCACCGACGACAAAGGACACGTCCTCAAAACCCTCGGCCGCATCAACGGCTACTACCAGCGCAAGAACTTCGACATGAACGCCCTGCCCTACTACATCCTCATGGATGCCGACGGACGCATACTCACACGCGAAAACTTCCCCTACAACCGCAACGTGCAGAAGTTCGTCGAATGGCTCGACGAGGGCAAAGCCAACTTCGCCCGGTAGCCTTCCGCACACATCACACCATTATATATAATAAACACACGTATCAAAAATTATTACACATAGACAAAATGAAAAAAACGCTTTTCACCGTGGCCTTTGCCCTGACCTTGTCCACCAGCGCCCTCGCAAAGCATGTCGGTCCCGAAGAGGCCGTCAGCGTGGCCACCCACTTCTGGAACCGCCACCACCCCGCCGCCCAGGCCGCTGCCGTCAAAGGCAGCGTCATGGACTTCCCGACCCTCGACCAACTCCACATCGTCGACTTCGGCGGCGAGGGCTTCGTCATCGTCCCGGCCGACGACCGCATACGCCCCATCCTGGCCTACGCCTTCGACGCCCCCTTCCCCTCCACCCTCAACGCCGACCTGTCCTACTGGCTCAACGGCTACAACGAACAGATTGCCGCCGTGGTGGCCTCCGGCGGAAGCAAGGGTGCCGCCGGCACTCCCTCCGACGACATCGGAAGCCTCTGGAACACCCTCCTCGGCGACGATGCCCCCGCAGCCTCCCCCGCAGCCACTCCCGTGGCGCCGCTCCTCCATACCCGCTGGGACCAGACCCCGCCCTACAACCAGTTCTGCCCCGTCGACCCCGTCACCAACGAACGCACCGTGGTGGGATGCGTGGCCACGGCCATGGCACAAATCATGAAATACTGGAACTATCCCACCTACGGCCAAGGCGAACACTCCTATGAGCCCTACCCCCTCTCCTCGCCCAGCAGCCTCGGCACCCTCAGCGCCGACTTCGGACGCACCACCTATCGGTGGTCTGAGATGCCCGACGCCGCCAACGCCTTCACCCCCCTGCAGGAAGCCGCCCCCGCAGCCCTGCTGTCCTACCACTGCGGCGTGGCCGTGGAGATGGGCTACGGCCCCTCCTCCTCCGGCGGCAGCGGTGCCTACTCCTCCTGCGGCTACTGGGCCTCCTACTGCGCCACACGCGCTTTCACCGACTTCTTCAAATACGACCCCTCCATCTTCTCTGCCGACCGCAGCGCCTACTCCGACTCCGCCTGGATGGCCGAAATCGACGCCCAGCTCCTCGCCGGACGCCCCATCTACTACAGCGGCCGCGACCACTCCGGCGGCCACGCCTTCGTCCTCGACGGATCCGACACCGCAGGCCTCTACCACTTCAACTGGGGATGGAGCGGCTACGGCAACGGCTTCTACACCATCGACAACCTCGCCCCGGGCACCGGCGGCGCCGGCGGCAACGCCACCTACACCTTCAACCTCTCGCAGGCCGCCATCTTCAACATCTTCCCCGGCCAGACCGAGACCTTCGACACCGTGGCCGTCGAAGATTCCACCTGCACCCTCTCCCCCACCTTCTCCTTCTTCGAATACGACCTCCCCACCGTCGACATGGACACCCTCCTCCACCACCTCGACACCGTCTTCCGCCTCCACCTCCACATCATCAACTCCCGCACCGTCACCCTCCAGCCCAACTACAAAAACGAGTCTCCCCTCTCCTTCAGCTTCTGCCCGCGCGACGGCTTCGTCTTCCCCGAATGCCCCTTCCGCAAACCCAACCACATATTCGCAGGATGGTGCCACAGCAAGACCGGCGACGAGGAAATCTACCAACCTGGACAGCACATCGACCTCAACAAAGGACGCACCTTCTACGCCCTCTGGATCGACATGTCGACCCTCGCCATCGAGTCATCCCCCGACAACCTGGCGGACGACGCCATGACGCTCTGGCCCAACCCCAACAGCGGCGAACTGCACATCGACCTCCGCCCCGGCGTCGGCGGCACCCTCCTCGTCATCGACGCTATGGGGCGCACCGTGCTGCGCGAGGAATGCCCCAACACCGTGGACACAACGGCCAAAATCTCGCTCGAGAGCCTCCCGGCAGGTGCCTACACCGTTCAACTGCGCACCGAGAAAGGCATCTGCAACAAGCGTATAATCAAGCTTTAGGAAAAAATATGTAAGAAAAATTTGGCCAAATGGGAAATTATTCGTACCTTTGCAACCGATTTCAAGAGACAGAAACAGTGAAAAAACAAAAGAAATTTCACCTTTCAACTCTTTTGGAATAACCAGAGTGCGGGGTAGAGCAGTGGTAGCTCGTCGGGCTCATAACCCGGAGGTCGTTGGTTCGAATCCTTCCCCCGCTACCAAAGCCGGACAGCGAAACAATCCTGTCCGGCTTTTCCTTTGCCTCCGCAAGGCTTGCCGCCGGAACCTTCTCCCCCTCCGCCGTTGCAGCCATCACCGATGTCCTCATCGGCGATGCCGCAGGCTGCGCCGCCCGGCCACTCGCCATGGGCTGCTCCGTGGCGTCGACCGCCGCGAGGGTGCCCAGACAGACGCTGTCCGACGTGCGCCCGGCATAGTCCTCCACGAAACCGTATAGCACCACGTCCCTGCCCTGCCAACGCGCTGGCAGCGTGAGCGTCACCGCGCGCGAGCGGCGGTAGGCGGCCACCGACAGCACACCCTCGCCCAGCTGCGGACAGACGGCGCAGAGATACACCCTGTCGTCGCCCTGCGAGCTCAGGTGC
>JAFVAM010000041.1 GCA_017480525.1 Bacteroidales bacterium
ACCAATGCTATATTCAATCACGAATGGCTTTGCGACGTTTCTCTTATCTTGTCGTTTTGCCACTCTCGGTGTCTCACACCTCCCAGGTGTCGCCGCTGTTGAGCAGGTCGTCCATGCATTTGTATTTGCCTTTCTCCATTTGCTCGTCCATCTGCTCTTCGTAGAGTTGGGTGTAGGAGACTTTCTTCACGTTGCAGATGATGCCGAGGGCCACGGGCAGGTCGCCGCCCATGTGGGCCAACATCATGTGGATGCCGGTGTCCTCGGTGGTCTCGTCGTGCACCATGATGTCGTCGATGGTGATGCCGTTCTCGCCGAGGGTGACCACCTCGAGCTGGCGGCCGTTGAAGCGCAGGCCTTTCTCTTTGTTCTTGCCGAAGAGCATGGGCTTGCCGTGTTCGAGCACGATGGTGCGGTCGTCGCGCACGGCGCGGTCCGTGATGGCGGCATGGGTCTTGTCGTTGAAGATGACGCAGTTCTGCAGCACCTCGACCACAGAGCAGCCGTCGTGTTTGGCGGCGCGGGTCATGCACTCAGTGGAGAGTTGCGGCACACAGTCGAGGGTGCGGGCGAAGAAGGTACCCTGTGCACCCATGACGAGCTCGCCGGGGTTGAAGGGGTAGTCGATGGTGCCGTAGGGCGAGGTCTTGGTGACCTGGCCGAACTTGGTGGTGGGGCTGTACTGTCCTTTGGTGAGGCCGTAGATCTCGTTGTTGAAGATGGTGATGTTGAGGTCCTGGTTGCGGCGCACGGCGTGAATCAGGTGGTTTCCGCCGATGGCCATGCTGTCGCCGTCGCCCATGTTCACCCATACGCTCAGCGCGGGGTTGGCGAGTTTCACACCTGTGGCGATGGCGCAGGCGCGGCCGTGGATGCTGTGGAAACCGTAGGTGTCCACATAGTAGGGAATGCGGCTGGAGCAGCCGATGCCGCTCACCATGCACACGTTCTCTTTCTTGTATCCCGTCTTGGGGAAGGTGGCCAGCAGGGCGGCGAGGATGGCGTGGTCGCCGCAGCCCGGGCACCACTTCACCATATGGTCGCTCTGGAAATCAGCCTTGGTATATTCTCTGTCCGCTTTGGGAACGAAATGTCTTTCCATTGTCTCTTTTTTTATTATTGTTTTGACTTATAAGTCCAATAGGCTAAAAAGGCTTATAGGTCTGTTCTTACATTATCCAATCAAACTGTTGAAGTGCTCTTTCAGTTCGCCTACCTCGAAGGGTAGACCCATAATCTTGTTGTACTGGGTCATGCTGCACTCCGGGAACTGGGTGCGCAGATAGCCGGCGAACTGGCCGTTGTTGAGCTCGCAGACGACAATCTTCTTGTATTTGCGAAGTATGTCGCCGGTGTTCTTCGGCAGCGGGCAGATGTAGTTGAAGTGGGTGTAGGCCACCTTTTTGCCTTCGGCGTTCATCTCCTCGACGGCGAGGGTCAGTGCGCCGGAAGTGCCGCCCCAGCCCACCACGAGCAGGTCGGCGTCGGGGTCGCCGGTCACCTCCTGGTCGGGAATGTAGTTGGCCACGCGGTTCACCTTTTCCTGACGGTTGTACACCATGAGGGCGTGGTTTTCGGGGTCGGTGCTCAACGGGCCGTCGGGGCATTTCTCCAGGCCGCCGACGCGGTGGCTCAGGCCTTCCATGCCGGGCAGTGCCCACTCGCGGGCGTAGGTCTCCTCGTCGCGGCGGAACGGACGGTAGTTGGGGTCGTTCTCCTTGGCCAGACGCGGCTTGATTTCCGGCATGTCCTTCATCGAGTGGATGCGGAACAACTGGCTGCCGTTGCCGAGGTATCCGTCGGTGAGCAGGATGACGGGGGTCATGTGCTCCAACGCTATCTTGGCGGCGTTGAAAGCCCAGTAGAAGCAGTTGGCGCTGCTGCTGGCGGCGAGGACCACGAGCGGGGCTTCGCCATTGCGGCCGTAGAGGGCCTGCGCGAGGTCGCTCTGCTCCGTCTTGGTGGGCAGACCCGTGGAGGGACCGCCGCGCTGCACGTCGACGATGACGAGCGGCAGCTCGGTCATCACCGCCAGACCCAGGGCTTCGCTCTTCAGCGAGAGGCCCGGGCCGGAGGTGGAGGTGCAGGCCAATGCGCCGGCATAGCTCGCGCCGATGGCCGAGCAGATGCCCGCAATTTCGTCCTCGGCCTGGAACACACGGGCACCCAGGCTCTTGTGCTTGGCCAGCTCGACCATGACGTCGGTGGCAGGGGTGATGGGGTAGGAACCGAGGAAGAGGCGGCGACCGCTCTTCTCGCTGGCGGCCAGCAGACCCCAGGCCGTGGCCACGTTGCCCGTGATGTTGCGATAGCGTCCCTTGGGCATGCTGTCGGCCTTGGCAACCTCGAAGATGTGCGAGTGCATCACCTCCAGTTTGTCGGCATATTCATATCCCTCGGTCAGCACGGCCTTGTTCAGCTCGATGACAGCGGGTTTCTTGGCAAATTTGCGCTCCAGATAGGCAAAGGTGTGATCCAGCGTCTTGTGCGTGGCATAGAAGATGATGCCGAGGGCGAACATGTTGCGGCTCTTCTCGGTGGTCTTCTTGTCGATGCCCTGTGCGGTGCCGATTTTCTCGGTGAAGCTGGTGATGGGGGCCTTGATGATGGTGTAGGCGCGTTCCATCTCGTCGGTGAAGGGGTTTTCCTTGTAGCCTGCCTTCTCCATGGCTTCGTCGGTGAAGGTGTCGATGTCCACGATGACGGTGGCACCCTTCTTGGCCCACTTCAGGTTGCTCTTGAAGGAGGCGGGGTTCATGGCCACGAGGATGTCGCACTTGTCGCCGCTACTGTAGATGTGGTTGCCCACATGCACCTGATAGCCGCTCACGCCGGCGATGGTGTTGTGCGGGGCGCGGATTTCGGCGGGGTAATCGGGGAAAGTGGCGATGTCGTTGCCGGTCAGGGCCGAGGCATCGGAGAACAGTGTGCCGCTGAGCTGCATGCCGTCGCCCGAATCGCCAGCAAATCGGACCACGAGGTCCTCTTTATTAACTATCTGATTTTGTGACATGTTTTATTGTAGTTTGTTTTTATTTTTATTTTTTTGAGAGTGCAAATGTACAAAATAAAAACAACCCCACAAAATATTTTTATCCACCTTGCCCGGTTGAAAGATGAAAGTGCCTGGTTTTCAATTTTCCAAAGAAGTTGAGCCTGACTGCATTTTTTTCCGATGGTCGACCCATACTCCCTGCGCTTCTGCTATTGTCGAAAACCACGGTGGGCTTGTCCATGAGCGGCGGCGACCCGTCATGCCGGATTTTTGTCTCCATGACAATCCAGAGTTGCATTTGTGGCTGGAATTTATCTTTTCCTACCCCCTGCTGACCCGCCACGGAGAACTGACGTTCGGCCTGTCATCCACCAGCCAACTGCCTGCCAAGTCCTACCGTGGTAGGAGTTGGGTAGGAGTTGGGTAGGAGTTGGTAAGGCGATGATATTGATTCAGAGGCTGTTAGGTGAAGTGTGGGCGGCGAGGTGTGCTTGTTTGCCAAGATGCTGGTTTTCAGGAGTTTGTTTAAAATTGAGTTTGTGGTGGTTTCCGGGCGGAAAAGGGCAAAAGAAAAGCCCGGAGGGGCGGCACATGGACGGTTTCCGTGCCAGCCC
>JAFVAM010000042.1 GCA_017480525.1 Bacteroidales bacterium
CTTTACAACGTTGCGCCCTGCAAGGTCGTGCCCCTGCCGCTGAAGAGCTGTGGCAAAGTGTCTACGCAATCACAGGGCGCGACCCATGCACTCAGAAGAAATCAGCAATAGAAGAAATGCCCGATGCCGGCACCGTGTACCCTACACTTGCCGAATTTGTGGCGTATCAGTCCAAAACAAAATGAATGGACAAAGGCATCGTTTGAAAAGTTTAACGCTCTCGGTCAGCATCTGCGTACATATAGCAAAAATTTGTCATTTGCCGACCTCAACGAAGTGGGCATACAGGGCTTTGTGGACAGCCTGCACCGCGAGGGGCTGCGCAATACCACCATATACAAAACGATGTTCAATCTGCGTATGTTCTTGCGCTGGTGCGACCAACGCGGCCTGCTCCCCAACCGTGATTATGAAACCTACCGCCCACGCCTGCGCGGTGGTGATGGCTCGCAAAAAGAAGTCATATATTTGGAATGGGATGAACTCATGCAACTCTACAATTATGAATTTACGCCCAACCACAGGGGGCTTGCCGCCGTGCGTGATGTGTTCTGCTTCCAGTGCTTCACTGGGCTGCGTTACTCCGATGTTGCCAAACTCAAAAAAGCGGAAATCAACCTTGCAGAGGGCTACTTTACCACTGTAACACAGAAAACCGCCGACGCACTCAAAATCGAACTAAACAACTATTCACGCGCCATACTGGAACGCTACGCCGATACTCCGTTCAAAAACGGCCTCGCCCTGCCAGTCATCAGCAATGTAAAAATGAACGAATACTTAAAAGTGCTCGGCGAAATGGTGGGGTTGGACGCTCCTCAACGGGTGGTCTACTTCAAGGGTGCGGAGCGTTATGAAGAAATACACCCCAAGTATGAACTACTAACAACACACTGTGGGCGGCGTACCTTTGTGGTGGCTGGCCTCACGTTGGGCATACCTGCCGAGGTCATCATGTCGTGGACGGGGCATAAAGACTACAAGGCCATGCGTCCTTATGTAAAAATCGTTGACCGCCTCAAGGCATCGGAAATGGGCAAATTCAACATTGGGTCGCCTGACCCGAAAAACGACCCAAAATAAGCGAAATGGAAACTATCAAACGCACATTTCAACTATCAAAAGCAACCAATAATAACACTGAAAATGAGCGTTAAAACATTCAAATGATAGTCTGTGCAAAGTTAGGCAATAGTCCCTCTCTCTCCGCGAAAGGATTGAAGGAGCTGTCGGTTTTTGGCTGGCGGCTCCTTCTGTGTTTCAGCGATTCAAATTTGTCACCGTAAGAGCGGTGTTGTGCTTCGTGGTTGAATCTGCACGCTGAAAAAGTTTCTGTAAAATATAATAAATGCCGATGTCATTCGTTACATAAAATGTTTTTAATTTTTAATCAAGATGCTGCAACTGCAATATATCAAGGATCATACCGAGGAGATTGTCTCCCGTCTGAAAATCAAGAATGTACAGAACGTCGAAGAACGTATCGCCGGGATACTCGAACTCGACGCGCAGCGCCGTGCCCTTCAGGTGAAGGCCGACGGCGTCAAGGCCGAGCAGAACAAGATGGCCAAGGAAATCGGCATGCTCATGAAGCAGGGCAAGAAGGAGGAGGCCGAGGCCGCCAAGGCCCGCACTGCCGAGCTGAAGGGCGAGGAAAAAGCCCTCGGCGAGGAGCTGGCATCCACCGAGAAGGCTCTCAACGAGAAACTCATCTCGCTGCCCAATGCGCCGCATCCCACGGTGCCTTGCGGCAAGAGCGAGGCCGACAATGTCGTCGTCGGCGAGTTTGGCACCAAGCCCGAACTGCCTGCCGACGCGCTGCCCCATTGGGACCTCTGCGCAAAATACGACATCATCGACTTTGAGCTGGGCAACAAGGTGACCGGCGCCGGGTTCCCCTTCTACAAGGGCAAGGGCGCCCGCCTTCAGCGCGCCCTCATCAACTTCTTCCTCAACGAGGCCTCCGATGCAGGCTTCCTGGAGATACAGCCGCCGCTGATGGTCAACGAGGCCAGCGGCCTCGGCACCGGCCAGCTGCCCGACAAGGAGGGGCAGATGTATGCCATTCCCCTCGACGGCTTCTACATGATTCCTACCGCCGAAGTACCCATCACCAATATCTTCCGTGGCGAAGTGGTGGATGCCAAGCAGTTCCCCATCAAACGCGTGGGCTACAGCGAGTGCTTCCGCCGCGAGGCCGGCAGCTATGGCAAGGATGTGCGCGGTCTGAACCGCCTGCACGAGTTCTCCAAGGTGGAGATTGTCGTCATCGAGCATCCTGACCGCTCCTACGACATGCTGGAGGAGATGAAGAAGCATGTGGGAGGCCTGCTCGACAAACTCGGCTTGCCGTATCACATCCTCAAACTCTGCGGAGGCGACATCAGCTTCACCTCTGCCATGACCTTCGACTTCGAGGTGTGGAGTGCCGCGCAGAAACGCTGGCTCGAGGTGAGTTCTGTCTCCAACTTCGAGACCTTCCAGGCCAACCGCATGAAGCTGCGCTTCAAGGACGGGAATGGCAAGATGCAGCTTTGCCACAGCCTCAACGGCTCGGCCCTCGCCCTGCCGCGCTTTGTGGCCGCCCTGCTGGAAAACAACCAGACGTCCGACGGCATCGTCATGCCGGAATGCCTGCGTCCCTACCTGGGCTTCGACAAAATCGATTGAACGGCAGGCGACGATACAAAAAGGGCTGGCGCGGACAAAACCTGCGCCAGCCTTTTGCTTTGTTTCTCTTGTCGGTTCAGAAGTGGAAGCCGATGCGGAGCATCACGCTGCCGACAGAGCGTTTGCTGGGTTTGATGATGTCTTTGGAGAGGCCGTGATCCTTGTAGGTATTGTCGGTGTAGTCGACATCGTGGTTGCCGAGGCCGTAGTAGTAGAGGCCGGCACTGACATGTTCGCCGAAGTAGGCGCCGAGGCCCAGCGACCATGCAAATGCGAAAGTGGCGGTGTAGGAGTACTCCATGTTCACACCGGACAACTCGCCACCTTCTGTGGTGATCCAGAGCAGGTCGGTGCCGATACCGAACTCGCCGTAGGCTGTGATGTCGTTCCACGGCAGCTCGTCGTAGAGGTAGGTGACACCGGCCATGATGGGGATGTTGAAGTAAGTGGGTGTGCTGAAGCGGCTCTCGCTGTATTTGTCGCTCCATTTGCCCGCGATGCTGTTCCACAGGAAGTCGACACCCGCATACGGGGCCACGAGCCCCATTCCGACGTCGAAGCGATAGCTGGCACGGTAGCCGAGGCCGAAGCCTACATTGGCGTCACGGCCAATCTCCTCGATTCCGAGGGGGACAATGCTGGCGGAGGCATCGGAGGCGAAGTCTCCTGTCGGGATATTGCCGTTCAGGAAGATGGAGTGGCGGAACTGGGCTTGCGCCACGGTGCCGATACCAAACATGATGGCGCTCAGGCACAGAACTTTTACTGCTTTTTTCATAATCATACTGTTTTTTTATCTTTTTTTTATTCTGTTTTCTTTTTGCGTCCTCGCTTCTTGGGTTCGCCGGCGGGCGGGGCCATTTCCTCGTCGGGGATGGTGGCGTCGAGCGGAGGGTTCTCGGCTTCGAGGTATTCCTCTTCGATGCCGCGCAGGTCTTCGTCCGAGGGTTCGAAGTCGTCGTCGTTGGGTTCGTCGTCGTCGCCGATTTTCTCGTAGCTGTCCAGCTCCTCTGCGTCGTCGTCGCCGAAAGCGGCGCGAATTTCCTCTTTGTTGATGCCGAGGGAGAGCTTCTTTTTGCGTTTCTCGTCTTCCTCCATGTTCGTCTCGAAGTCGCCGTGGCGCAGCACACGTTCCTTATGCGAGGGGTCGAGTTCCTCTTTTTCGAGGGCTTCGCTCAGCGGGGCGAACTCGTCCTCTTTGCCGCTGTCGTCGTCGTCGTCGAAGAGTGCCTTGTCCAGGTCTTCGCCGAGGGTGTCGATTTTCACCTCGAACTTCACCATATAGCAGGTGTCCTCGGTCTCGAAAGGAACAACAAAAATTGTCTCTCCGTTGGGCTTTACAAATCGTTGCAGGTAGCTGTTGTAGCCGTCGGGATACGCTTCTTTGAACATCTCCTTCAGGCTGTCTGATAGGTTTTTGTAGCTGACTATCAGGTTTTTCTTGCGTTTTTTTGTAGTAGTCATAGTTGCTTGATTTTGATGCAATAATAGGAAGTTATTTTTATATGGCCAAATTTTTTTTCATCCCACCACGATGGACTCGTCGTCTTCCACCCGCAGATTGCGCATGATGAACTCCCTGCGCTCCAGCGTATTCTCGCCCATGTAGAACGAGAGCACCCCCTTGGTGTCGAAGTCTTTGTGCAGCAGCACGGGGTCGAGCCTCATGTCCTTGCCGATGAAGTTCTTGAACTCGTCGGGGCTGATTTCGCCAAGGCCTTTGAATCGGGTGATTTCGGCCTTGGGGGTGTTGTGGATGGCCTCGATGCGTTCCTCGTCGGTGTAGCAGTAGGTGGTCTTCTGCTTGTTCCTCACGCGGAAGAGCGGGGTCTGCAGGATATAGACGTGGCCTGTCTGGATGAGCTCGGGGTAGAAGCGCAGGAAAAACGTCAGCAGCAGCAGGCGTATGTGCATGCCGTCGACATCGGCATCGGTGGCGATGACGACGTTGTTGTAGCGCAGGTTGTCCATGCCGTCGTCGATGTCGAGGGCGTTGTGCAGCAGGTTGAGTTCCTCGTTCTTGTAGACGTCCACCTTGCTGATGGAGTAGGTGTTTTTCGGTTTGCCGCGCAGGCTGAAGACGGCCTGAGTGTCCACGTCGCGGCTCTTGGTGATGGAGCCTGAGGCCGAGTCTCCTTCGGTGATGAAGATGGTGCTCTCCAGACGGCGTGCGTGGTTGGTGTTGTAGTGCACGTGGCAGTCGCGCAGCTTGCGGTTGTTCAGGCTGGCCTTCTTGCCCGCTTCGCGGGCCACCTTCTTGATGCCGGCGATATCCTTGCGCTCTTTCTCGTTGGCGTTCACCTTGGCCAGCAGGGCCTCTGCCGTCTCCGAGTGCATGTGCAGGTAGTCGTCGAGGTTGCGTTTCAGGATGTCGAGCACGTAGGTCTTCAGCAGCGGCGAATCGTTGGTGCCGTCCACCTTGTTGGGTTCCATGTGTGTGCTGCCGAGCTTGGTCTTGGTCTGCGCCTCGAACACGGGTTCCTGAATTCTCACGCACAGCGCGCACACCAGGCCGCCGCGGATCACCTCCGGCGCGTAGTCCTTCTTGATGAAGTCCTTCACCACGCGGGCGTAGGCCTCGCGGAAGGCGCTCTGGTGGGTGCCGCCCTCGGTGGTGTGCTGGCCGTTGACGAAGGAGAAATAGTAGTCGTTGGATTGCCCGTTGACGTGTGTGAACGCCGCCTCGAAATCGCCCTCCTTGATGTGGATGACGGGGTAGAGGGCCTCGCTCTGCAGGTTGTTCTCCAGGAGGTCCAGCAGGCCGTTTTTCGAGTAGTAGCGTTTGCCGTTGTAGTACAGCGTCAGGCCGTGGTTGAGGTAGGCGTAGTTCCATATCCGCCGCTCCACGTATTCGCCTATGAAGTGGTAGTTGCCGAAGAGCTTGCCGTCGGGAACAAACTCCACCAGCGTCCCGGTGTCGTCGCTTTCGAAGGGGCTGATGCCGCTGTCGCTCACCAGCTTGCCGTCGGAGAACTCCGCCCGGCGCGTCTTCCCCTCGCGGAACGACTGCACCGAGAAGTAGCTGCTCAGTGCGTTCACCGCCTTGGTACCCACGCCGTTCAGTCCCACCGACTTCTGGAACACCTTGCTGTCGTATTTTGCGCCGGTGTTCAGCTTGCTCACAGCCTCCACCAGTTTGCCCAGCGGTATGCCGCGGCCGTAGTCGCGGATGCTCACGCGGCGTTCGCCGAAGTCGATGTTCACCTCGATTTTCTTGCCGTAGCCCGACGAGAACTCGTCGATGGCGTTGTCTATCACCTCTTTGATGATCACGTAGATGCCGTCGTCGTGGCTCGATCCGTCGCCCAGTTTGCCTATGTACATGCCCGGACGCAGCCGGATATGCTCCATGTCTTCCAGATGAACGATGCTGTCGTCGTTGTAGTCCACGGCAGGTGTGGTGGTGTTCAGTAGGTCGGTTTGTTCCATTGTCGTTGTGCAGAATCGGTTTTCGTGGTGGTTTTGTTTTTTTTCAATCGTCAATTTTCATTTCGCTCCCTATGGCGTAGCCCGTGCGTTCGCCGCTGCCAGTCGGCTCGCCTGTCGTCACCCTCATCTGGCGCTCGTCCACCCCCTGCCCGAGCAGGTAGCGGCGCACCGCCTCGTTCCTCATCTCGTAGCTCCTCGCCACGGTGTCGTTGTCCGCTGCGGGCATACGTTGCTCCAGGGTCAGCACCACCAGCGTGTCGCTTTTCGCTATCGTGGCCAGCTCGCCCAGCAGGTGGTAGTTCTCCGACGTCAGCCCGTGCTGCCCGGCCTCTATGGCCATGAAGTCCAGCTCCTCGCTGCCCATGCCGAGGGCGTTGCCGATGGCGCGCACCGGCGAGGTGGCCACCTTCACCAGCAGGTTGCCCAGCGTCTTCCACACCAGTTTCATATAGTTGAACTCCGGGCTGTCCACGTTGCCGCTGATGGGCATGTCGATGAGTATCTTGTCGTTCCTGTCCTTGAGGATGTAGAGCGCCGTCTTCAGCGGCACTTTCATCTCCGGCTCCACATCCTTGCGGCGGCTGCCCACGCGGGCCTTGTAGATGTCGATTTTGTTCTGGTTGTCCAGCTGGCTGTTGTTGATGTTGAGGCGTGTGGAGAGGCCGAAGATTCCGTCCTCGATGGGTTGTGCGGTGTAGGCCACGGCCCAGGGGCTGAGCTTCGTCATGTCGAGCCCCTTGATGGAGAGGAAGAGGTCCTGGTGGCGTTTCCAGTTGTCGAGGTCGCCTTTCCAGTTCATCGCCAGGTGGCCGCCGCCGGGCAGCGAGGCGCGCAGGCGCGCGTTGTTGCCTCCCGCCAGCGTCAGGTCGTCGGCCTCGATGCTGAGGTTCGTCACCGGGAAGACGAAGTCGTCGGGCAGCGTGTGGTCGGCATAGGTGACGTCGCAGTCCTTCACCCTCAGCTGTCCCACGTGCAGCGACATCGTGGATTGCGTCGCCGCGGAGGCTGTTTCCTCCTGGGGCGGGGCGGCAGACTGTGTCTCCTCAGAGGTGGGGGGTAGCAGGAGGTCTATCGTGCTGTGGTCGGCCCACTGTTCGTAGCGTGTCTTCAGCCCTTCGAGCGTCACGGACTCGATGTCGTAGCTTTCTTTGTCGAGGTTGATGTTCCTCACCCTCACCTCGAGGCTTGCCACCTCGGCGAGGACGTCGCCCCCCTCGCCACCGCCCGTTTTGGGCTTCAGGCTCAAGCCTTTGATGGCCACGGTGCCGCCGATGCGGCTCTTCATGATTTCGCTGATGGCGCCGTCGGCCTTGAGGTCGGCCGTGAGGGTGCCGCCGAGGGAGCTCGGGGTCAGCGCACCCTCCAGCAGGGGCTCTATGTTCTTCAGGGCGAAGTCCTCAAGGGCCGCCGTGAGGTTGTAGCTGCCGTTCTTCTGGTCGTAGCCGCCGTCGATTTTCAGGCGTCCGCCCTCGGCGAAGCCTATGCGCAGGCCGCCCTCGCTGGATTCCTCGCCGCCCAGCACGAAGCCCGGCACCCGCAGCCCTATGTGCGGCAGGCGCCACTGCTTGCCCGTCTGCGCGTCGCGGTAGTCCACCTCGGCGTGGCTCAGCCGCACGTTGTAGAACTTCAGCACCCAGTCGCTGGGTGTCGTGTCGTTGTCCTCCTCGTCGCTCGCGAAGTGGTCCATCAGGCTTTGGAAGTTGAAGGTCTCGCCCTTCTGTACCACGTTCACTTTCAGGCCCGCAAGCGTCACGTGCTTCAGGTGGACGGTGTGTCCCAGCAGCTTCAGCAGCTTGGCCTTGACGTCCAGGGTGTCGAAGCTGGCGAAAGCCGTCGTCGCGTCGTCCTCGTAGAGCGTCAGTCCGTGGATGGCCACATGGACGGTGTACACTTTGAGTCTCAGCCCGTCCACGTGAACCTTGCGGCCAATCAGCTCCTCGCC
>JAFVAM010000043.1 GCA_017480525.1 Bacteroidales bacterium
GCGCAGTTCGCAGCCCACAGCACCATTGACCTCACGGGTCTTGCCCAGGGAGCCTACTTCGTGCGCATAGCCACGGAGCAGACCACCGCCATCCGCAAGCTCATCGTGAGATAAGAGGCACGCGGGCGGATCGCCTGCGCACCAGACAACCCCGGCAGGGGCGACAGGAGGAAAATCTCCCGTCGCTCCTGTTTTTTTTCTTTGTCCATCGGACAATAAAACCCAAATTCCGTCGTTCTCTTGAAGAGACTTTTTGCTAACTCAATTTTTTCTGGAAGAAACATGGAAGGTTTGCCCCCGATATTTATGGACCTGGCCATCATTCTGGTGGCGGCAGGTGTGATTACTGTTGTGTTCAAATGGCTCAAGCAACCATTGGTGCTGGGATATATCCTGGCGGGATTCTTCATCGGCCCCTATTTTCCGTGGTTTCCGGCTATCACCGACGAGGAGAACCTCCATGTATGGAGCGACATCGGCATCGTTTTCCTGATGTTCGGCTTGGGTCTGGAGTTCAGCATCAAGAAGCTGAAGAAGGTGGGCGGCACGGGAGCCATCACGGCACTCACCGAGCTGGCCATCATGTTCCTCATCGGCTCCTCGGTAGGCAAAATTCTGGGCTTCTCGTCGATGGAGTGCACCTTCCTCGGCTGTATGCTTTCCATCTCGTCCACGAGCATCATCATCAAGAGTTTCGACGACATGAAACTCAAGCAGCAGAAGTTCACCTCGACAGTGACGGCGGTGCTTGTGGTTGAGGATCTGGTGGCGGTGCTGCTGCTGGTGATTTTGAGCACGGTGGGGGTGAGCAAGAGCTTCGACGGCGGTGCCTTGGCTGGGCAGATGGTGAAGCTGACGTTCTTCCTCGTGGCGTGGTTTGTGTTCGGCATCTACCTGATTCCTACTTTCCTGCGCTGGATGCGTCGATATATGACCGAGGAGACGCTTCTCATCCTGGCGGTGGGTTTGTGCTTTGGCATGGTGGTGCTGGCCTCGCGGGCTGGCTTTTCCACGGCTTTGGGAGCCTTTGTCATGGGTGCCATCCTCAGCGAGACCATCGAGGCCGACGTCATCCACCGCATCGTCACACCGCTGAAGAACCTCTTTGGCGCTGTCTTTTTCGTGTCCGTGGGCATGCTCATCCAGCCGGCCGTGCTGGTCAAGCACTGGCTCGCCATATTGGTGATAGCCCTGACGGTCATCTTCTTCAAAAGCCTCTCGGCCACCATCGGCGTCGCCCTCAGCGGCCGTCCGCTGAAGACCGCCGTGCAGAGTGGTTTCTGCTTCTGCCAGATCGGCGAGTTCTCGTTCATCATTGCCGCGCTGGGCCTGACCATTCCGGGTTTCAACCAGGACCTCTATCCCATCATCGTCTCGGTTTCCATCCTCACCACCTTTGTCACCCCCTATATGATCAAGGGGGCGCTGCCGTTCTACGGCTGGCTGGAGCCGAAGATTCCCTCCCCCGTCAAGCGTCGCCTCGACCAGTACAGCGAGAACGCCAACAAAGACACCGGCGACAAGCAGGGCATCCGCACCTTCGTGCAGAAGCAGCTGATCAATATCTTCATCTACAGCGTCATCCTTGCCGCCATCTCGTTGCTCTCCACGTCGCTGCTGCGGCCGCTGCTCGACGGAATCTTTGCCGACGCCGGCATCCCCCAGATATGGAGCCGCCTGACGGGTCTCGTGGCCACGTTGCTGCTCATGTCGCCCTTCCTCTGGGCTGTGGCGGTGAAGAACGTCAGCAAGGACCGTTTCCGCCAGATTTTCGAGACCTACCGCCACAGCCAGGCCGTGGTCATCCCGGTGATGCTGCTGCGCTATTTCGTCGCCCTCTTCTTCGTGGGTCTGGTGGTGGGCAGCTATGTCAACCTCGCCGTGGGCTTCCTCATGGTGGTGGCGGTCATGGTGCTCTTCGTGGTACTCTTCTCGCGCAAGGCCAATGGCTTCTATGCCCAGATAGAGGAACGCTTTTTCAGCAACTTCAATTCACGCCAGGCGCAGGCCTCGTTCCATATCCCCAAAGGCATGGAGAACGAGTTCAGCATGGAACGCCTCCGCATGACGGCCTATTCGCCCTTGGTTGGCAAGTCCCTTGCCGAAGGGCAGCTGCGCGAGCACTATGGTGCCAATATCGTCACCATCGAGCGTGGCGACCAGATTATCGACCTCCCCGGCAAGGAGGCCATCCTCATGTCGGGCGACCTGCTGACGGTCATCGGCACCGAGGAGCAGGTGTCAAAAATCCGTGCCGACATCGAGGTGGAACCCGACATGCTGGTGCACGACCGTTCGGATCACGAGTTGCACATGTACCGCTACCGCGTAGACCCCGACGGGCCGCTCTGCGGCGTCGAGGTGGCCAACTCGCCCCTCTCGCAGCATCGTGCCATGGTCATCGCTATCGAGCGCCAGTCGGAGCCACATGCCGACGGCAGCAGCGACACCTACAAACTCGTCAATCCCTCCCGCGACACCGTCTTCCGCCCCGGCGACCTCCTCTGGTTCGTCAGCCCCGAGGAGATGACCCTCCACGGTTTTGAGAGCAAGATGGTCAAAGTGCAGGGATGATTGTCGATTGGGACATGCGTTTTTCTGTGCGAAACTGTACTATGAAATCGACGGTTTGTCCGTAAAACTGCACAGTTGAACCGATGATGTTTGGCCTGCACTATCGGTTTCCGACACGATGTCCCTGCATTTTCGCAGCATGAAAGAATTTAAAAAAAAAGGCTGTGGCGGTTTGGTCACAGGCAGGATGTTTGCATGGAATGGGACCGCCGCAGGGGGAAGCGCTGATTATGGTGCGAAGAATCTCTCCCTCCGACACAATAAAAAGTGTCTTTCTGTGTTACTTTAGGGCATGAATCCTATTTTATCGGCAATGAAAAAAATACTCACAATAACACTGCTGGCCTTTTTTGCGATGTCGTCGGCCGGCCTGCGGGCGCAGAACAGCGACCGCAGTTTCGAGATTGCCAAGAACCTGGAGATTTTCTCCTCGGTCTATAAGCAGCTGAACCTTAACTATGTGGATGATGTGGATCCTGGCAAAACCATCAAGGTGGCCATCGATGCCATGCTCGGTTCCCTCGACCCATACACCAACTATTTTCCCGAGAGCGACATTGAGGATGTAAAGCTGCAGCTGCTGGGCGAATATGGCGGTGTGGGTGCCATGATTATGCAGCGTGGCGACTCTATCCTCATCTCCGAGCCTTACAAGGGACTCCCTGCCGACGAGGCGGGTCTCAAGGCCGGCGACCGTATCCTCGAGGTCAACGGCGAGAGTACCAAGGGCAAGAAGACCCCCGATGTCAGCAGTGCTATGCGCGGCCAGGCAGGCACCACGGTGACCCTCAAGCTGGAACGCGACGGCAAGACCTTCGAACGCACCCTCACGCGCCGCGAAATCAAACTGCCCAATGTGCCATACTACGGCTTCGTGGGCAAGGAGGGCGACGTGGGCTACATCAAGCTCGACGAGTTCACCAACGACGCCGCCAAGCATGTGCGCGAGGCCTTTGAGAGCCTCAAGAAGGAGAAGCCCGCCATGCGTGGCGTCATCCTTGACCTGCGCGGCAACGGCGGCGGCCTGATGAACGAGGCCGTCGACATCGTCAATATCTGGGTGCCGCGCGGCACCTTGGTGGTGGAGACCAAAGGCAAGGTGGCCGCCAAAAACCTCAAGAGCCACACGCGTCTTGCCCCCGTGGACACCGAGATACCCCTCGCCGTGCTCATCGACGGTTCCTCGGCTTCGGCCAGTGAAATTGTCAGTGGTTCGCTGCAGGACCTCGACCGCGCTGTCATCGTCGGCCAGCGCAGCTTCGGCAAGGGCCTCGTGCAGAACATCCTGCCTATGCCCTACAACAGCCAGATGAAGGTCACTGTCAGCAAGTACTTCATCCCCAGCGGCCGCTGCATCCAGGCCATCGACTACAGCCACCGCGACGAGAACGGCCGCGCCCTCAAGGTCCCCGACAGCCTCAAGACCGCTTTCAAAACCCGCGCCGGACGCACCGTCTACGACGGCTTCGGCATCGTACCCGATGTCGAGGTGGAACCCGAATACATGTCCAACATCGCCATCGCCTTGGTTCAGAAATCGCTCATTTTCGACTATGCCACGCTCTTCTACCGCTCTCACATAGCCATTGCCCCGGCCGCTGAGTTCGAGGTTTCCGACTCGCTTTACGACGACTTCTGCCGTTTCCTTGTCGAGCGCAACCTGGACTACAACACCTACACCGAGCGCGTCATCAAGGACCTCCGCGAGGTGGCGCAGCAGGAGAAGTACGACTTCGCCATCGAGCAGCAGCTGACGGCTATGGAGGACGCCCTCAAGCGTGTGAAGGAGGACGACGTGCACAACCACCGAGAGGAAATCAGCGAGATGCTCAAAGCCGAAATTCTCACGCGCTACTACTATGACCAAGGGCGCCTGCAAGGCTCGCTGAAGAGCGACAAAGTGTTGCTCCGCGCCATAGAGGCGCTGAAGAACAACACAGAGGCGCTGAAGAACAAGTAGGATGTTCGGCGTCACGTTCCATAGACGTGCTTTCCTCGTGCTGCTCACCCTCTTGGGTGGCTGCATGGTGACCAGCATAGGCATGGCCAACGTCATGTGGGTGCTGCTGCTGGCCAACTGGCTGCTCGAAGGCCGCTGGCACGAGAAATGGGCCTTGGCGCGGTCGAGCCGACTGCTCGCCGCGGTAGCCGCGCTCTTCCTGTTGCATGTGGTGGGTCTCGCCTGGACCTCCAATCTCCCCCAGGGGTTCCATGTGGTGGAGCGTCTGCTGCCGTTGATGGCCGTGTCGCTGGTGGTCCTCACCACGCGTCCGCCACAGGGGCGTCCCCGCAGCGTCATCCTCGCGCTCTATATGGGCACCGTCGCCGTCGTCTCCGCCATTGGTTTTGTCCGATGGCTCACCATCCCCGACCTTCCCTATCGTGACATCGTACCCTTCATCTCCCACATCCGTTTCGCCCTCAACTGCTGCATGGTGGTTTTCCTCGCCGTGTTTGCGCCGCGTTTTTTTGTCCGCGGACGGTGGGGGAGGGTGGAGGTGGCTGTGCGCGTTGTGCTGGTGGTCTGGATGCTGGCATTCCTCTTTCTGCTGCGTTCCTATACGGCTTTTGCCGTGCTGCTGTTGGCATCGCTCGTCGCCGCCTGCAGCTCGCGCCGTCGCTGGCTGTGGGTGACAGTGTGGGTGGCTGTGGCGGGTGGCATGGCGGCCTATGTGGCGGTGGAGTATGACCGCTACTATCGCCTGCAGCCCGTGGCCCAGCAGCCGCTGGCCCAAAGCACGGCCAACGGACGCCCCTACGAACACCATCAGGATGGCTTCGTGGAAAACGGCAACTTCGTCAACAACTACCTCTGCTACGATGAGCTGCGCTCCGAGTGGCTGCGCCGCAGCGGCATCCCCTTCGACCATCCCACCTCGGCGGGCTTCACGGTGGGCAACTCCCTCGTGCGCTACCTCAACGCCCTCGGCCTGCCCAAGGACAGTGTGGGTGTCGCGACGCTTACCGATGCGCAGGTGGCCGAGATTGCCGCCGGGGTGTCCAACCCCGTCTTTCGTCACGGTTCGTTGCCGAAACGTATGCTCCATGTGCTCTTCTTTGAGTATGAAAGCTATCGCTGCTACCACTCCGTGGCTGGTTTCTCCATGCTGCAGCGCATGGAACTCTGGCGCACGGCACTGCACATCGTAGAACGTCATCCCTGGTGTGGCGTGGGTACGGGCGACCTCTGCGAGGCCATGGAGGACGACTTCCGCGCCTGCCGCTCGCCCCTCGAGGGGTCGGGCCTCATGCCCCACAACGAGTATCTCACGTTGATGGCTCTGCTGGGACTCCCGCTCTTCGCCCTGCTGACGCTGCTGTTCCTCCGCGCCACGCCACGCCTGCGCCACCAGCCGCTGGTCATGGCGTTGTGGCTGCTGGCCATCCTTGTGTCGTGCCTCACGGAGAACACCATCGACTCCCTCGCGGGCATCCTTTTCTCCACTTGGTTCCTCGCCTTCCGACGCGACTGACGCCCTCCCTCCGCCGTGTCCCAACCATCTTCCATTCATGCTTCGTGTTCTTCCGGCGCATTGATTTCTATCGGCGAGGCAAAGAGACTGGTGGCCAAAGGTGTACTTGCGGCAAACTTTTTATTTTGCCGTGTGAACGAAATGTCGTATCTTTGCAGCCGGAAAAAAACTATGGCAAAGAAGCAGAAATACTATGTGGTGTGGCAGGGCAAGCGGCCCGGCATCTACAACGATTGGGAGAGTTGCAAGGAGCAGGTCGCCGGAGTGCAAGGGGCTCAGTATAAGAGTTTCGACACTCTGCAGGAGGCCGAGGCGGCCATCAGGCAGCCATACGGCAACGTGGTGGCCGTGCATGGCAGCCAGGGTGGTGCGGCACATCGGACGGCGCAGCCTTCGTCGGTGTTCGTGGTGGACGAAAACGGTATGACAGCCGTACGCCCCGGGGTGCAGAACCCGCCGGTGATAGACGCGTTGGCCGTCGACGCCGCTTGCAGCGGCAACCCCGGTGTGATGGAATACCAGGGCATCTACATCCCCACACGCACACAGGTGTTCCACTACAAGGCTCCCAAGGGTACCAACAACATCGGCGAGTTCTTGGCCATCGTCCACGGTCTCGCCTACCTGAAGAAGCACCGCATGAACCAGATTATCTACAGCGACTCGGTGAACGCTATGAGCTGGGTGCGGCAGAAGGTGTGCAAAAGCAAACTGCCGGAGGATGCCGGCACGGCGGAGCTGTGGGACTTCGTTCACCGCGCCGAGCAGTGGCTCCGCGGCAACACCTACACCACCGAGATACGCAAGTGGGACACCGACCACTGGGGAGAAATCCCCGCAGACTTTGGACGCAAATGAACACCCGCGATATATGCTTCCGCAGCAACGGCGTCCGTGACATCCTGCGGCTTTTCCACGAGGAACTTGACGCGCTCTATGGACGGGGCGAGGTGGCGGTCTTCGCCGAGATGCTCTTCGAGGCATTCCTCGGATGGGACCGCGTCCGCCTGCTTTCGAGTCGCGACGAGACTGTCAACCAGAGCGACCTTCTGCGTTTCCACTGGGCGCTGGAGGATCTCAAGCGGCACCGCCCCATACAGCACATCATAGGCCACACCGACTTTTGCGGCTGCCGCGTCAGGGTGTGTCCCGACGTGCTGATTCCGCGGCCGGAGACGGAGGAAATGGTGGAGGCGATAGTGGCGAACATGCAGGGGAGCAAGTCTCTGCGTGTGATGGACCTCTGCACCGGCAGCGGATGTATAGCCATCGCGCTGAAGAAGGCGTTCCCGGAGGCCGGGGTTTCGGCCGTGGACATCTCTCCGGCGGCACTCGCCGTTGCCCGTGAAAATGCGAAAGACAACGGAACCGACGTGATGTTCATCCAGGGCGACGTGCTGTCCCCCGGTTTCCGCCCTCCCTTCGCTTCCTGCAATCTGATTGTCTCCAACCCACCCTACGTGCGTGAAAGTGAGCGTTCCGCCATGGACGCCAATGTGCTGGACTACGAGCCACGGCAGGCACTCTTCGTGCCCGATGCCGATCCGCTGCTGTTCTATCGCGCCATCGGGCGTTTGGCGCAGGGATGCCTGGCCGAGGGGGGACTGCTGGCGATGGAAATCAACGAGGCTCTGTCCGGGGAGACGGCGGCGCTGCTGCACGGCATGGGTTTTTGCACAGTCGTCCACACCGACTTCCGCGCCCGCGCCCGCTGGATTGCGGCGCGCCGTTAGAACTCTTCCCGAAGTTTGGAGTCCATGACGATGGTCACGGGACCGTCGTTGACAAGGGCCACCTGCATGTCGGCACCGAAGGTGCCTGTCATCACCTCATGGCCGAGGAGCTGCTGCAGGCGCGAGACAAACTTCTCGTACATCGGCACAGCTATTTCGGGCTTTGAGGCGCGGATGTAGCTCGGACGGTTGCCCTTGCGAGTGGAGGCCATGAGGGTGAACTGGCTCACCACCAACAGGCCGCCATCCTCCACCTCGGTCAGCGGCAGGTTCATCACCCCCTCGCTGTCGTCGAAGATGCGCAGCTTGACAACCTTTTGGCACAGGTATTCGATGTCCTCGTCGGTGTCCTCGTCGCGGATGCCCACCAGCACCATCAGACCCTGCCCGATGGCGCTCTTCGTCATGCCGCCGATGCTCACCGACGCTTCCTTCACCCGTTGAATCACTATTCTCATAACTTTCTTGTTTTTTGTTTATTCCACCGTCCATTTGGCTACCTTGTTTCCGCGAAGGCGCACGAAGTAGACCCCTTTGGTGAGGCTGGCACGCACGGGGACGCTGTGGCCCGAGGCCACGAGACGGCCGCAAGGGTCGTAGACCGTGCAGTCCTCCTCGTCGTCAGGCATCGCGAGGCCGAAGTATTGCGCATATTCGTTGACCATGGCCTGGGGTTCGGTGCGGAGGAAGTCGTCAATCACCTCCAGCGCCATCCGCCATCGCAGCATCGACGTCGGCTTGTCGAAACGCCTGATTTGCGATGGCACCTCGCTCTCTACCTCGCTGACTATTGCTTGCAGCAGCGCCCCGGTGCGTGAGTAGTCGAAATGCGTGTCCACTATTTCGTGCATCCGCACCATGGAGGCCTCGAGGAAGCTGCGGTTGGCCAGGAGGCGGCGGAAGAGCAGTGTGGCCTGTGGCGAAGTGTGCGACGATGGACCGCTGGCGTTGTAGGTCATATAGTCCAGAATGGCGGCATTGTCGGGGAACGACGACAGGGCGCCGTCGGCATCGAAGAAGAGCCAGTGCCACGGCCCGTTGCCGACTGCCCACTGCCGCACGTTGCTCACCAGCCAGTCGTCGTTGAGGATGAGGCATTGCATGAGCATGTAGTCCATCACACCGCCGGTATCCACCTGTGCGGCCATGCGGTCGAGGTCCGTGCCGTCGGTGAGCATCCATTCGGCAAAGGTGTTCCAGCGTTGCGCCGTGCCGTTTTCCACCTCGCCGCCCCAGTAGGCCAGCAGGTCCACCTCCTCATGGGGGAGGCCGTAGTGTTCTTCGACGTAGTGTTCGTCGGCTTTCTCCTCGAGGAAGTAGATGCCCCAGTATTCGCCGTTGAGGAAGAGCGTCACGGGACGTGTGGCGAGGTGGTCGAAGCGCAACGGCTCTGCCAGCTGCTGGCAGAGCCAGTCCTCGATGCCCGCGCCGCTCCACGACGTGGCCCACGGCCGCAACACCAGCCGGCTGTAGCCCGACGGCCGCCCGTCGCCGAAGAAGGGGTAGTCGAAGCGCCGTCCGCCGTATTCGCGCCGCGCGTAGAGCGAGAGGCCCTTTTGTGCCAGCACACGCTGGCTGTTGCCGTGTACCCGTAGGCCGCAGTCCTGCCCTGTCGAAGTGCCGTCGGGGGCATAGTAGGCCATGGCCGCCGTGCGTTCCCAGGCGCGTCCGCGCTGGAAGTAGTTGCCTGTGCTGTAGGGGTAACGCTCGTCGAAATACCATCCGGGAACCATCAGTCCCGTGTCGCTGTCGAAGAGGCTCAGCGAGTCGGCGCAGAGCGACACCACGGGCAGGCTTATCCGCCGCCCCAGGAGGCTGTCGATGAGGTAGGAATGGGTGGTCACTGGCGAGCGGCGCAGACCTGCGCTGTCGAAGGCCGCGGCGCGCACCACGATGATGCGTTCCACCTCCTCGGGGGCGAACCACCGTTCCGCAGGCACTGTCGGCACACGGAAAAGCTTCGACGGCGAATAGCACTCGCGTCCCAGCGGCAGCGGCCTCTCATAGAGGGCGTCGCACTCGGTGGGCGTGTTGCCGTTGAGGGTATAGTGGATGGAAAACGGTTCCCCGTCGGGAGCATAGAGCGTCTGCATCGCAAGGCTGAAGGTGTCGGCATAGAAGCCCCCCTCGTGAGAGAAAACCACCGCCTGGCCATGGCAGAGAGCCACGGGCGACAGAAGAAACAGCAGTATCCACCACGTTCTGTTCATCGTTCACTGCCCGCTACAAGTCCATGGTTCCACATTTCCGTCCATGCGCACCGGATTGTCCTCCGCGCTGTCGGCATGTCTCACTCTTCATTCTTCAATTACAGAGAGTTTGGCGAATTTGAGCATGAGTTGCTTCTGCCCCACGCCTTCGAAGAAGACCACGGCCTTGCGCGAGTCGCTGGCTCCCTCGACGCCCAGCACCTTGCCTACGCCGAACTTCTCGTGGCTCACCTTCATGCCGGGCATGATGCTGTTGATTTCCGCCGGGCTGTTGGCCACGGTGGGGCCGCGCTTGACGAAACTCTGTGTCGACGCTTTCTTCTTGATGGCGGCCTCCGGCTGCGGTTTGCCGGCGTTGAAGAAGGCCCGCGGCAGGGTGCCGGGTTCCGGACGGTTGCGCTTTGTCGAGGGCAGTTCGATGAACTTCGGGTCGATTTCCTCCACGAAGCGGCTCGCCTCGCCGCCCATGCGCTGGCCGTTGTTGAAGCGCGTCTGGGCGTAGGAGAGCGTCACCTGCTTCTCCGCCCTTGTCACGGCCACATAGAACAGCCGCCGTTCCTCCTCCAGCTCCGCGCGGCTGCTGGCCAGAAACGAGGGGAACACCTGCTCCTCCATGCCGACGACGTAGACATAGGGGAACTCCAGACCCTTGGCGGCATGGATGGTCATGAGGCTCACCTTGTCGGCCTCCTTGTCTTTGTCCTTGTCCTCGCTGGTGTAGAGCAGCACCTGCTGGAGGAATTCGTCGAGGGTGCGGAGGCCTTTCTCCGCGCCGTCCTCCATGCGCTCCGGCCCTTCCTCCTCGTCTTCCACAAACTCCTGCACACTGTTCAGCAGCTCGTCGATGTTCTCGATGCGCTCGGCACTCTCGGGGTCGTCCTCCTCGCGCAGGGCTTTGAGGATGCCGCTGGCATAGACAATCTGCTTGGCCAGCGTGAAGGCATCCACCGTGGCCACCTGGCTCTCGAAGCGTTTCATCATGTAGACGAACTCCGTGATTTTCTGCACAGCGCCGCTCTGTATGGGCAGGCCGAAGTCGTGGATGTTCTCCAGCACGGTCCAGATGCTTACGTCGTTGTCCGCCGCCGCCACGCGGATGCGATCCATGGTGGTCTGGCCGATGCCGCGGGCGGGATAGTTGATGACGCGCACCAGGCTCTCGTCGTCGTGGGGGTTGATGGCCAGACGCAGGTAGGCCAGCACATCCTTCACCTCGCGGCGCCCGTAGAACGACAATCCCTGATAGATTTTGTAGGGTATGTTCATTTTGCGCATGGCGTCCTCGATGGAGCGCGAGAGGGAGTTCTGGCGGTAGAGCACCGCGAAGTCGCGGTAGTCGGCGTTGTCGGAGAGGCGGAAGTTCTGGATGGAGTCCGCCACGCGCATACCCTCGTCCTTCTCGTCCATGGCGCGGATGAGCTTGATGCGGTTGCCGTCGCTGTTGTCGCTCCACAGCGCTTTCTGTATCTGGTCGCGGTTGTGGTCGATGATGCAGTTGGCGGCGTTGACGATGTTCTTCGTCGAGCGGTAGTTTTGCTCCAGCTTGAAGAGGTGCATCTCCGGATAGTCGCGCTTGAAGTTGAAGATGTTCTGTATGTTGGCCCCGCGGAAGGCGTAGATGCTCTGTGCATCGTCGCCCACCACGCAGATGTTCTGGTTCCGCACCGCCAACTTCTTCACGATGAGATATTGCGCGTAGTTCGTGTCCTGATACTCGTCCACCATGATGTAGCGGAACCGCTGCTGGTATCGCAGCAGCACGTCGGGGTAGTCCCTCAGGAGGATGTTCCTTATGAAGAGCAGGTCGTCGAAGTCCATGGCGTTGCTGTGGCGCAGGTGTTTGTCGTACATGAAGTATATCTGCCCTATGGCGGGACGCTTGGCGTCGCTGTCGGTCTGGTAGATGTCGGGGTGCTCTTGGTATTCCTTGGCCGAGATGAGGTTGCTCTTGGCCATGGAGATGCGGTTGAGCACGTATGATGGCCTGTAGCCCTTGGGGTCGAGGTTGAGATGCTTGACAATCTGCTTCAGGGCGGCCTTGGAGTCGTCGGTGTCGTAGATGGTGAAGGTGGAGGTGTAGCCCAGCTTCGCGGCCTCGGCGCGCAGCACACGGGCAAAGATGCTGTGGAAGGTGCCCATCCACAGGTTCCGACCCTCGCCGCCCACGAGCTTGATGATGCGCTCCTTCATCTCGGCGGCGGCCTTGTTGGTGAAGGTCAGTGCCAGGATGTGGAAGGGATCCACGCCCTTCTCCATGAGGTGGGCGATGCGGTAGGTCAGCGTTCGCGTCTTGCCGCTGCCGGCGCCAGCTATGATCATCACCGGTCCCTCGGTGCATGCCGCGGCCTCGCGCTGGGGTTCGTTCAGTTGGTCAAGCAGTTCACTCATTTCTTCTTCAGGATTTGAAACTGCAAAGATACGAAAATTTTCCCATCCGCCGGCCATAAAATAAAGCCCTGCCACTGGTGGGTGCCTAACGGGCTGAAACTCCGTACCATCTCCGTACCAAGTCCGACTCAACTCCGACCCAACTCCGACCACAGTCGGAGGTGGTACGGTGATGATACGGAGTTGGGTCGGAGTTGGTGGGGAGAGGGTGTTGAAAATCAGATAGTTGGACGGTGTTTACGCCCGAAGTGCTATCTGACTGGAAATCAATGTGTTTTATAAAATCTCTATTTTCACCGTGCGGAGGTGGGCCACGGCGTCGTAGAATCGCACGGAGAGCGACTGGCGGACACTGGCTTCGAGGGAGCACTGGAGGTCGTATTGCTGTGCTTCGGGCTTGAGGTCGTAGTCCTTGAGGATGCGCATGACGTCGTTCATGGTCTCGTACTGGAAGGAGAGGCGGTAGCGGACGTCGATGGTCTTCTCGACGATGGTGGCGTGGTCGATGGCGTCGCGCGCAGCAGTCTTGTAGGCGTTGGCCAGGCCGCTGGCGCCGAGGAGTATGCCGCCGAAATAGCGGACCACGACAATGAGTGTGTCGGTGAGGTCGGCCGAGAGGAGCTGGCCGTGGATGGGGCGGCCGCCGGTGCCGCTGGGTTCGCCGTCGTCGTTGGCGCGGAAGGCGTCCTTGCGCGGACCGAGGATATAGGCGTAGCAGTGGTGTCGCGCGTCGAAGTAGTCCTTGCGGAGCTGTTCGAGGTGCGTCTTCACCTCGTCGAGTGTACGCACGGGATAGGCGAAGGCCAGGAACTTGGAGCCTTTCTCTTTGTAGAGGCCCTCGGAGGGGGCCGTGAGGGTGCGGTAGGTGTCGTCGAACATTCAGTCTATGATGGTTAGTCGGTTGGGGGCGATGGGTGGAACGGCGGGGGCCGGGAGGCCGCCGCCGAGAAGGGCAGGGCTGCGGAGGATGCGCACCTCATCGTAGAGGCCGCTGGCGATGAAGGCGTCGATCA
>JAFVAM010000044.1 GCA_017480525.1 Bacteroidales bacterium
CGGCAAGAAGCGGACGCGCTACAACTGGACGTGGCTGCACTTCGACGGCAACTACCGCCTGCTGGAGCGCTACGGCGTGAGCAGCTACCCCACCTTCGTGCTCATAGCCCCCGACGGGCGGCAGGTCTACGACTACACGCCGTCGCCTGCCAGCGGCATCCTGCTGCACGGGCCCTGGGAGAAGGCCAAAGAGGAGAAGGACTATGGAGAGTTCAGGTTTGAACAGTGAGCCTCCGAAGGGCGAGGGCGACGGGGCGGGGCCGGAAGGCCACGGCGCCTGACGTCCCGCCGATGGCCGCGATTTTGAGATTGATGGACAATGTATTTGAAAGATAAACTATATATGACAGATATGAAGAAGTTTTTTGTTGTGGGTGTGATGTGGGGGATGGTGCTGACGGGCAGCATGGCCTGGGGCCAGCGGACTACCGACGAGAGCCGCCAGCGCGAGCTCTACCGCCAGGCCATGGACCTCTATGGCAAGCAGAAGTATGCCGCCGCGCAGCAGATTTTCGACGAGATAGCCCTCGGCAACAAGGGGCGTGCCGACCTGACGACGGCCGACGCCAGCTACTTCGGCGGTGTGTGTTCGGAGAAGCTCGACAACAACGACGCCAGCTTCCGACTGGAGGAGTTCCTCCGGCTCTATCCCCAGAGTTCGCGCTGCAACATGGCGCGGTTCTACCTGGGCAACTTCCGTTATGCCCGCGGCGACTACGGCGCTGCCTTGGACTACTACAAGCTGGTGGATGCCCGCGAGGTGGAGTTCAACCACAGGGCGGAGTACAATTTCAAGATGGGCTACTGCTATTTCCATGCCGGCGACACCAAGAAGGCCTCGCAGCTCTTCGCCCAGCAGGTGGGCGGGCAGTCCAAATACCGCAATTCGAGTCTCTACTACTATGCCCACATCCAGTATATGAACGGAGAATACGAGCCTGCGCTGAAGAACTTCAAGGAGCTGGAGAAGGACAAGAAGTTTGCCAAGATTGCGCCGTCGTATATTGCGCGTATCTATTATTATCTGGGGCGTGAGGACGACCTGCTGGAGATGGCGCCGGGGCTGCTCGGCGACAAGGACGCCTTCCGCAGGAACGAGGTGCACCAGATGGTGGGCGAGATATATTTCAACCGTGGCGAGTACCAGAAGGCCCTGGAGCAATACAAGGCCGTGGACGAGGCCGCCAAGCGCGAGCAGACGCAGAGCTGCACCCCCCAGGACAACGACTACCAGATTGGCTACTGCCACTATCAGACAGGCAACTATCGCGAGGCGGCGGAATACCTGCGCCGCAAGACGGCCTGTGACGACAGCGTGGCACAGAATGCCCTCTATGTGCTGGGCGACTGCTATCTGAAAATGGGCGACAAGCGCAATGCCCGCAGCATGTTCCTCCAGGCCTCGAAGATGGGATTCTGCCCCTCCATCAAGGAGGACGCCCTCTTCAACTACGCCAAGCTCAGCTGCGAGCTGAACGAGAACGCCTACAACGAGAGCATCCGCTCCTTCGAGACCTACCTGCGCGACTATCCGCAGACCAAGCATAAGACCGAGGTGCAGGAAATCCTCACTGAACTCTATTGCTCCACGAACAACTACAAGGACGCCATCCTCCTGCTGGAACAGATTCCCCAGCGCAACGCCACCTTGGAGCAGGCCTACCAGCGTGCAGTGCTCAACCGCGGCATAGAGCTTTGCAACAGCGGCAAGAGCGAGGAGGGCGAGGCTATGTATGCCAAGGCGGTGAGCATCAATGCCGTGCCTCGCATCACGGCCGATGCCAACTATCTCCTTGGAGAGGCGCAGTACCGCAAAGGGCAGTATGACCAGGCGGAGCGCAGCATGAACAAACTGCTGCTCTCGTCGTTCAGCAAGACTTCGCCCTATGCCAACGACGCCCGCTACACCTACGGCTATCTGCTGATGCGCAAGAAGGAATACGCCGAGGCCTACGAGACTTTCAGCGAGCTGGAGACCCGCCTGCGCGGCGCGTCGTCGGCGAGTGCCGGCGGCCGCGACAAGGAGCAGCAGATGAGCTTCGACGTGTGGAACCGCATGGGCGACTGCCTCTATGTGCAGAGCCGCTTCAGCGATGCCATAGCCATGTACGACAAGGTGATTGCCGGCAAGCCCGCCGCCAAGGATGCGGACTACGCCACCTACCAGAAAGCCCTCGCCTATGGCGCCATGGGCAGGAACAGCGAGAAGCTCACCTATCTGAACTATATTTTCGAGCAGTTCGACAACTCGCCCCTGCGCTCGAAGGCCATGCTGGAGATTGCCAACACCTACATGATGTGCGACAACAACGAGATGGCCATGACCTACTACAACAACTTCATGAAGCAATATCCGAAGAGTGTCTATGTGAAGAGCGCCCTTCTGAACCAGGGTCTCATCTACTACAACACCGACCGCTACGACCAGGCTCTGCGAAGCTTCGACCGCCTGCTGACCGAATATCCCGGCACCCCGGAGAGCCGCGACGCCCTTGGGACGGTGAAGAACATCTATATTGCCCAGAACCGTGTGGCCGACTATTTCCCCTATGTGGAACGCACCACGAAGGTGAAGATTTCCAATGTGGAGCAGGACAGCACCATCTTCCTTGCCGCCGAGGAACGCTATCAGGAGGGTGAGTACGATGTGGCGTCGGTGGGGCTGGAGGACTACCTGCAGCGTTTCCCCAACGGCCTCTTCTCCCTCAAGGCGCACTATATCCTCGCCGACAGTTACAACCGCCAGCAGCGCTACGCGCAGGCACTGCCACACTACGAGTGGGTGGCGCGGAGCGGCGCCAACCAGTATAGCGAGCAGGCGCTTGCCGCCGCCGCAGGCATTGCTTTCGGCATGGGCGACTATGCCAAGGCGTCGCCGCTCTATGGCCGTATGGCCGAGGGTGCCGAGAGCGACCAGAGCCTGCTGCAGGGCGAGTTGGGGCTGCTGCGCTGCGCCGTCATGATGGGGCAGCACGAAGCCATCATTGCCGCAGGCCAGCGCCTGAAGGACGAGGGCAAAGCCACCACGGAGATGAAGGAGGAAGCCAGCCTGTCCATGGCACGCGCCTGTTTCGACATGCGTCGCTTCGACTCGGCGTTCGCCTTCTATGGCGAGCTCGCGGCGTCGGCCAACGGCGACTATAACGGCGAGGCCCGTTGCCGTCAGGCTGAAATCCTGATGCTTCGCGGCTCGCTCGACGAGGCGGAGCGCAAAATCGAGCGCTTCGTGGGCGATGCCTCCAGCGACTACTGGCTTGCCTACAGCTTCATCCTCTGGGCCGACATCTACTATGCCCGCGGCAACAACCTGCAGGCCAAGCAGACCCTGCAGAGCATCATAGACAACTACGACGGCGAGGAACTCGTGGCTGTGGCCCGCCAGAAGTATGCCGCCATCGTGGCCGCTGAGCAGCCCAAGACCCCTGCCGAACCGGATGAAATGATTATCGAACTCTAAACACCGACGCGATATGAAACAGACATCGAGATATATCCTCTGCGCAAGCCTTATGGCCACCCTTCAGCTCGTCATGGGCAACCCCGCGGGCGCCCAGCAGGAGGACACCTACAACGAGAGCGTCCTCGTCAAAGGCTCCTTCCGCCCCCACATAGAGCAGGCCGAGAAGATGACTTTCCCTGCCGAGGTGACCGACACGATGACGCACATCGACCACACTTTCCGCTACAGCATCAGCCCCTCGCGTCTGCGTTCGCTCTATGAACCTGCGCGTATCAAGGCCGCCCGCATCATTGGCGAACCCGCCACGAAGCTCTACAACAACTATTTCCGTCTCGGCTTGGGCAACCACTGGAGTCCTCTGGCCGACCTCTACTGGAGTTCCACGCGCGATACCAAGAAGACCTACGGTGTCCGCGTCAACCATCGCTCCTCGTGGGGCAGCATCGACAACTACGGCAAGAACCATTTCGGCCTCACCAGCGCTACGGCCTTCGGCAAGTATATCGTCAAAGACATCCTCCAGCTTTCTTCCGACATCAACTATGAACACGACCACAATCTCTACTACGGGTTCACCGACGAAACCCTGATGTCCAAGCTCGGCATGGAGCGCGACGACCTCAAACTCTCCGACATACGTGCCAAATACAACGTGTTGACATGGAACGTCGGTGTCCGCAATATGGAACCCGATGTCTATGGTTTGGGCTATGCCGCCAACCTGCGCCTGAGCGACCTCTGGGCCTCACGGGGGCAAAACGAGTTCAACCTCAACCTCAGCGGCGGCATCCACTATGGTTTCGTGCCTTTGCGCGACATGTTCGGTGTGGCCTTCCTCAACGTTGAGTGGGATGGCTACAGCCACAGTGTGAAACCCGACGTTGGCGACAAGCTTCCACTGGGATTTTCGGCCCCCGAAATCTGGGACACCATCCGCGGCACCCGCAACATTGTCAAGCTCAACCCTTATGTCGACTTCATGTATCGCGGCCTGCTCATCCACGCCGGCTTCACGGCAGGATGGGACGGGTTCACCCTCGACCCGGAGACCGTTTTCCGCTTCTTCCCCGATGTGGTGGTCAGCAAAAACCTTATGGATAACGCCTTGGTTCTCAGCGTTGGCGCCACGGGCGGGTTCAGCGCTAACAGCTGGGATGTCATCCGCAAGGTGAACCCCTATGTGGCACCCGGCGCAGAACAGCGCGCCACACGCCATTACGATTTCACTGCCCATGCCCGCTGGACCATCAGCAAGAAGTTGGAGGCCAACGCCGAGGTGGGCTACTCGCTCCTGCAAGACGACCTCTCCTTCGCCCTCGACCCGCGCTATTCGCTCGGCAATGTGTACAGAACCATGTATGTCGACAACAACCGCCTCGTTGTGGGTGCCGACATAGCCTTCGTCAACGACGAGATGCTCACTCTCCGTGCCGCCGGCCACTACTACCACTACGACCACGTGGGTACCGTGGACAGCCTTATGGCCTACCGTCCTGACTGGGATTTCCTGCTGTCTGCCGATGTCAACTACAACGACAAGTGGATTTTCCATCTCGAAGGCCAGCTGTTGGGCAAGATGCACGGCGAGATTGGCGAAGAGGAGCTCCCCATGCGCTACGGCGTCAATGCCGAGGTGGAATACCGTCACAACCGTGCCCTCAGCTTCTTCCTCAAGATGGACAACCTCGCCTTCCAGCGTTACTACTACTGGAGCCACTATCCCTCACATCGCGGCCTCTTCATCCTTGGCCTCACATACACTATCCCGCACAAATAATCCAGTCCGAAGCATGACCTACCAAGAGACTTTAGATTTCATGTTTGCGCAGCTGCCGATGTATCACCGCGTCGGCGCTGCCGCTTATAAGGCCGACATACAGCCGACTATCGATATGATGGCCGCCCTCGGCAATCCCGAACGCCGTTTCAAGAGCATCCATGTGGCCGGCACCAACGGCAAGGGGTCCGTCAGTCATTTCCTTGCCTCCATCCTGCAGGAGGCTGGCTACAAGGTGGGCCTCTACACCTCGCCGCACCTCGTGGACTTCCGCGAACGCATCCGCGTCAACGGAGAGATGATTTCCCAGCAGGCAGTGGTGGACTTCGTGGAGCGTCAACGTCAGCTTTTTGCCGACCTTCATCTCTCTTTCTTCGAAATGACAGTTGGCATGGCCTTCGACTATTTTGCCTGCGAGAAGGTGGATGTGGCGGTGGTCGAAGTGGGCATGGGTGGACGTTTGGATTCCACCAATGTCATCACCCCGTTGCTCAGTGTCATCACGAACATCGGTCTCGACCACACCCAGTTCCTCGGCGACAGCCTCGACAAGATAGCCTTTGAGAAAGCCGGTATCATCAAGGAGGGCATCCCCGTGGTTGTCGGACAGACCCAGCCAGAGACCGAGCCGGTCTTCCGTCGTGTAGCTGTCGAGCGTCATGCGCCCATCTCTTTTGCCGACAAGCATTGGCATGTCGACCCCACATGGGTTTTCGACGGCGAGCGTATGACGCTGGAACTTGAACACGACGGCACGGATGTCGGCCCGTTCAGCTCCGGCCTTATCGGCCCCTACCAGATGTGGAACATCGCTACGGTCTGCGAGGCCGTGGAGCAACTGCGCCGGAGGGGTGTCCTGCATATAGGCGACGAGGCTTTCCGCCGTGGCTTGGACCAAGTGGTCGTCAACACTCACCTCATGGGGCGTTGGCAGATTGTCGGTAGCAACCCCCTCACCGTATGCGAGACGGCGCACAATTTCGACGGCATCAACGCCATGATGCTTGGACTCGTGGGCTTGCGGTTCGACCGTCTGCATATAATCTACGGCTGTGTCAACGACAAGGACTATCGCAAAATACTCACCTATCTGCACTCGCAACTCGACGCCAAACAGTTCGGCCGTGAGACTGTCTGGCGTTTTTCCCAGCCCAGTGTACCCCGTGGTTTGCCTGTGGCCGACTTGAAAGGTGCCGCTGCCGAGCTCGGCATTGAGGGAACGGCTTTCGCCAACGTCAGGGACGCCATCGCCGATGCGCGGAAAGAAGCCGCTCCCAAGGACCTTGTCCTCGTCACCGGCAGCATATTCCTCATTGCAGACGCTTTGTTGAATTGAGAATCGAAAATTGAGAATCGAAAAACATAAGGCTGTTATTCAGTCGGATTTCAATTTTCCATTTTCAGATTGAGGTTTTCAACATGGTTCAGTAACCATACTTGTTCCCCCAGTGGTCGTGGAGGGAGCGTCGGGTCTCTTGTTCGCGCGGCGTGTTGCCAGGCTCGTAGAAACGGCTGCCTTCCAGTCCGGCGGGCAGGTATTCCTGCTGTGTGAAATTGCCTTCGTAGTCGTGGGCGTACTTGTAGCCGTCGCCGTAGCCCAGGCCTTTCATCAGTTTGGTGGGGGCGTTCCTGATGTGTAGCGGCACCGGCAGGTCGCCCCACCGCCTTACCGCCTCCTCGGCGTTTTTCAGTGCCATATAGGTGGCGTTGCTCTTGGCGGAGCAAGCCAGATAGCAGGCGCAATGCGAGAGGTTGATGCGGCATTCGGGGTAGCCTATCTTGCTCACGGCGTCGAATGTGGCGTTGGCCAGCAGCAGGGCATTGGGGTTGGCGTTGCCGATGTCCTCGCTTGCGAAGATGAGCATACGGCGGGCGATGAACAGAGGGTCTTCGCCGCCGGCAATCATCCGTGCCAGCCAGTAGACAGCCCCGTTGGGATCCGAACCTCGCATGCTTTTGATGAAAGCCGAGATGACATCGTAGTGCATCTCGCCCCCTTTGTCGTAGAATGCAAGGTTCTGCTGGATGACCTCGGTGACGGTTGTGTTGTCGAGAATGATGGGAGCGCTCTGATTGTGCAGACTGCTTCGATTCACCACCAGTTCGAAAGCGTTGAGGAGTTTTCGGGCGTCGCCGCCGCTGATGCGCATCAGGGCTTCGGATTCCTTCACTGCTACGGAGGTGCCTTGCGAGGCATACCATCTCACGGCGCTGTCGATGAGGCGATGCATGTCGTTTTCGTCAAACTCCTTCAGCACATACACCTGGCAGCGGCTCAGCAGAGCCGATATGACCTCGAAGGATGGGTTTTCCGTCGTGGCACCGATGAGTGTGATGGTGCCACGCTCCACAGCACCGAGGAGGGAGTCCTGTTGTGCCTTGTTGAAGCGGTGGATTTCATCGATAAAGAGGATGGCCCCTTCCTCTGCCTGGGCGGCTGTGATGACCTCGCGTACCTCCTTCACTCCGCTGCTGATGGCACTCAAGGTGTGGAAGGGCCGGTGAAGGGTGCGGCTGATAATCATGGCCAGCGTGGTCTTGCCGATGCCCGGAGGTCCCCAGAAAATCATGCTCGGAATGTTGCCGCTCTCTATCAGAGTGCGAAGAACAGCACCCGGTCCAATCAGGTGCTGTTGTCCTATGTATTCGTCGAGGCTTTGGGGCCTCAAAATCTCCGCCAGAGGTGTCATACGATGAGCATTGCGTCGCCGTAGGTCGAGAAGCGGTATTTCTCCTTGATGGCCGTCTGGTAGGTTTCCATCAGCAGCTTGGGACCTGCGAAGGCACTCACCATGATGAACTGGCTGCTCATGGGGTGGTGGAAGTTGGTGACCATCATGTCGGCGATGGTGAAGTCGTAGGGGGGGAAGATGAACTTGTTTGTCCATCCGTCGTAGGCGCAGAGCTTGCCGGGGATGGTCACGGCGCTCTCCAAGGCGCGCATCGATGTGGTGCCGACGCAGCATATCTTCTTTCCATTCTCCTTGGCGTCGTGTACGGCTTGGCATACGTTCTCGCCCAGGTGCATCTCTTCGGCGTCCATGCGGTGTTTCGAGAGGTCTTCCACCTCGATGGGTTTGAACTCTCCCACGCCGGCGTGCAGCGTCAGTTCCACCCATTTTACATCCTTGATTTCCATTCGCTTCAGCAGTTCACGGCTGAAGTGGAGGCCCGCGATAGGTGCAGCCACGGAGCCTTCGTTCTTGGCGTAGATGGTTTGGTAGTTCTCGGCGTCGCTCTTCTCGATGTCGCGCAGGCGGCGCAACTCGTCGGGCAGCGGGGTGCGCCCCATGCTGCGTACCAGTGAGATGAACTCCTGGTGTGTGCCGTCGAAGAGGAACCGTATTGTCCGACCGCGGCTCGTGGTGTTGTCCACCACCTCGGCCACCAGGGCGTCGTTGTTGCCGAAGTAGAGCTTGTTGCCGATGCGGATTTTGCGTGCAGGGTCCACGATGACATCCCACAGGCGCATCTCCTCGTTGAGTTCTCTCAAGAGAAACACCTGAATGCGGGCGCCCGTCTTCTCCTTCTCGCCTTCCAGCAGGGCGGGGGAGACCCTCGTGTTGTTGGCCACAACCACATCTCCCTCGTCCACATAGTCAATAAAATCCTTGAACACTCGGTGCTCCACCTCGCCGGTGTCGCGGTGCAGCACCAGCAAACGGGCTTCGTCGCGGTTGCGCGGCGGCTTTTCGGCAATCAATTCTTTCGGCAGGTTGAACCTGAACTGCGATAGTTTCATTTCGTCACTCTTTTTTCTTGGTAAGATACCCTCTATAACGAAAAAAAAAATGTGTTCGTATATACCGGGACATTTTTTTTCTCTTGTTTTTTTCCGTCGTCTCTGGAAATGGGGGCATTCCACGATGGGACTGAAGAATGTTTCAGAGTTACGAGATGGTCACGCTCCCTGCCAGATTGCTCTCCACTCGCTGGTTCGACGCCGGGTATGAATGTTTGGATGTTCTTTGAATAAAATTTTATAATGAATTTGTATTCTTATGTATAATTTCCGTATGATAACAGATTTTCAGTTCATTGTGTAAATATTTCTTGGAGGGGTGTCTGTGGCGGCGATAGTCTTTGTGGCGGTGAACACAGATGGCTTCGCATCATGGGATTGCAACTTTTTTTTATAGGTGGGTATACTATTCTTATTTTTTTTGCGTTACAAATGAACTATGAATGTAAGGTTGCACTACATAACTGTCATGTTGATGATGCTTGTTGCCATGCCTTCCATGGCGCAGGTGGAGCCGGAGGGTGACGAGGTGGAGATGATGACCAAGCGCTACACTGAGGCCTATGACAGCCTCATCGGCAGCTACTATCTGCGTGAATTTTCCCACAGCCGTTTGTTGAGTAGTCGCGAGTTGTCGCTCGACGAGTTCGACGCGCTGCCCGACTCGGTGATTGCTGCGCGCCTGGCGGCTCTCCATACGGTTATACCCATGACGTTCAACAGCGAGGTGCGTTCCTATATACGTTTTTATCTCAAGTATATGTCACGCCGCCTGGATGTGATGCTGAGCTTGAGCCAGTACTACCATCCACTCTTCGAGGATGCGCTGAGTCGCTATGAGGTGCCGGAGGAGTTGAAGTATCTTTCCATCGTGGAGAGTGCAATGAACCCTATGGCAACATCGCGCGTGGGTGCTGCGGGGCTGTGGCAGTTTATGTACAGCACTGGAAAAATCTATGGTCTGGAGGTGAACTCTGTGGTCGATGAACGGCGTGATGTGGTGAAGTCGACCTACGCGGCAGCGCATTTCCTTAGCGACCTCCATCGCGTCTTCGGAGACTGGACGCTTGCCATAGCGGCCTACAACTGCGGTCCCGGCAATATCAACAAGGCCATGGCCCGCAGCGGTGGCAAGCGCGACTTCTGGGAAATTTACTATTTTCTCCCGCGTGAGACCCGCGGATATATCCCGGCATTTATCGCCGTGACCTATGTGATGAACTACTACCGCGACCACGGCCTGCGTCCGCAGGAGGTGAAGATGCCCGTGCAGACTGACACGCTCATGCTCAACCGTGATGTGCTGCTGACATACGTGGAGGAGTTTACCGGCCTGGAGGCGAACGCGTTGCACTCGCTTAACCCGCAGTATCGCGCCGACTATATCCCCGCCGCTTCGGGCAGCTATCCGTTGTGCCTGCCGGTGTCTAAGCTGGAGGTCTTTATCGCCAACCAAGACACCATCTATGCCCGCTCGCAAGACAGTCTCTCGCGGAGACCGCTGAAGGTGGAACCTGTCAAACAGGCCTCCGCCAAAGGCAGCAAGGGCAAGAGCGGCGGTGACCGCTACCACACCGTGAAGAAGGGCGAGACGCTGTCGTCCATCTCACGTAAGTATGGCATCACGGTGCAGAAGCTGAAGAAACTCAACGGGCTGAAACGCGACCAGATCAATGTTGGGCAGCATCTGAAGGTGAGAGGGTAGGGGAGAATGAACCGCCCCTTCGTTTTCGCCCGGGAGGTTCATCCCACGTTTGACAGAAAGAAAGAGAGAACAAAGCATTTGACTGAAATAAAAACATACAGAAGTTGAAAAAAATGTTGAATATAAAGGGTTTGAAGTACTGGGTGGCTACGGCGGTATTTGCTGTGGTGTTTCTCTTTCTTGACCCCACGAACCTGCTGGTGACCATGAAGCTTCGGCGTCAGGTCAACGAGCTTCACGACCAGGAGGCTACATTGCGTGAGGCCATTGTGCAGGACAGTGTTAATGCCGCCTCTCTCAAGGGCAACCTCGATGCTGTGGAACACTATGGTCGCGAGAACTATTACATGAAACGTTCCAACGAAGATATATTCGTCATCAAATGAGAAAGACCGTCATCCTGAGTTGCTTTGTGGTTGTCTGCTGCCTTCTGGCGGGGTGTGACACGCTGCGCTCTTTCATGAGTCGCGACCTTGAGGACGAGGACTTCATCATTGGGCAGCTCTATGTGGACGAGGTGGTTCACGAGACCCCTGTCATCTCGCGTCCCGCGTCGGGGCGCGGCGACAATGTTTCGACGTCGGGCGGCACCAACGCCCTCGGCCTCACCTATAGTCCGAGCGACAACCAAGCCCTCTATGAGGCCATTAACTCGTGGATGGGTGTCCCCTACAAGTATGGCGGCACTGACCGAGACGGCATCGACTGCTCCGCTTTCGTGGGTGTCATCTACCGTCAGGTCTACGGTATCAGCCTTAACCGTTCTGCCAACGACATGCTGCGCAACGTTACGCTCATTTCCAAGGCGCAGCTCCGTGAGGGCGACCTGGTCTTTTTTACAAATAGTAAGGGCAAGGTTTCGCATGTAGGTATCTACTTGAAAGACGGACTTTTTGCCCATTCGTCCACGAGCAACGGCGTTAGTGTGAGCCGTCTGGATAATACCTATTGGCAGAAGCATTTCTACAAGGGTGGCCGAGTGAAGCGGTAGCTCTATTTTGTGTTGCTGTAGCCCATGGCTTTCAGCAGTGTGACGACCTTGTCTTTCATCTCACCTTGGATGATGATTTCTCCCTCTTTGGCACTGCCGCCGGTGCCGCAGCGTGTCTTGAGCAGCTTGGCGAGGTTTTGGAGGTCATCGTCGGCACCCACGAAGCCTTTGACTACCGTGGCTGTCTTGCCGCCTCGGTGGTTGCGTTCTATGGCCACGCGTAGCCGCTGTCGCGAGGGTTCGAGAGTTTCGGCCTCGGCCTCCTCGTCGTATTGGTATAGGAAGTCGGGATTGGTGGAATAGACTACCCCCGTGGGACGTTTCTTGCTCATTTGTGACCGTAGATTTTGACAGAGAGAGGATGGTTGACGAAGTGGAGTTCTTTTCCGAGGTTTTCACCCTCGCCGTCGATGTTGACCCACTTATGCACGTTACCCTCAATAAGCAGCTCCTTGCTGCGGAAGGTCTCCACGTGCTGCGAGTGGTCGAGGAGGTTCATGAAGGCCATGGGGGCGGTGATTAGAATGTGGTCGATGGGTACTTTGTCGATGATGCTGATGTCAATGAGGCCGTCGTTGAGGCTGGCCTTGGGGGCCACGGCGAGGTTGTAGCCGTACTGGCGTCCGTTGGCGATGGCTATGAACCAGGCGCTGCGGTCCAGTGTGCGTCCGTCGATAGTGAGGCGGTAGGTGTTGCACTTGTAGCTGGCGTATTCGCGCAGGATGAGGTTGGTGTAGGCCGCCAATCCGCGGGTTTTAGCGGCGTGCATCAGCCGCGCTATGTAGGCGTCGAAACCCACTCCCGATGCACTCACGGAGATGTAGCGGTCATTGATGACGATGGAGTCGATTTTCTGTTCGTTCATTTGGTTGAGCATGCGCACAGCGGCGGCAGGTTTCAGCGGTATTTTCAGCGACCGTGCCAGGCCGTTGCCGCTGCCACAAGGAATGATGCCCATCGTTACGCCGGTGTCCTTCATCCCTTGGGCCACATCGTTGATGCTGCCGTCGCCGCCCACAGCCACCACACATTCGTAGCCTTGGTCGACAGCCCGGCGGGCTATGTCGGTGCCGTGGTGGATGTGCTCGGTGTAGCTAACGCTGTAGTCGAAGAGGTCTTGGTTGAGGTTTTCCTGCAGGATGGCTTCTATTTTTTTCTGCCGGCCCAAACCGGAGATGGGGTTGACCACAAAGAGTGTTTTCTTTTTCATGGTGTCTGAGCTTTATTGGTTTATGGTGAGTTTGTTGTCTATTACGTGTTGGAAATATTGCTGCACCACGGCCTTGAGGAAGCGTATGTTCTCTTGAGATCCTTCCTCATATTCGCAGCGGAGTAGTCCGTCGGTGCCACTGCGGTGGCGACTGATGACGGTGATGTCGTGTCGAGAGGGGTCGTCGGCGTTGTTGCTGACCATGCAGAAATAGTCGTTGCCGAAGTAGATCTGCCATCCGCGCTCGGGACTTTTCGCTATGCTCTGTCCGAAGGCAAGAGTGCGGTCGTCGAAGCCCAGCCAGTCGACGAGCGAGGGCAGGATGTCGGTCTGCTGCACGATGCGCTGCGACACGTGCCCCTCGGGCTTCCGTGCGTCGAAGACCACCATTGGTATGCGGTACCAGCCGTCATAGCCGTGGTATTCGCTCGAAAGGCCGGGGCCACTGTGGTCGCCGGTGATGATGAAGATGGTGTTGTCAAACCACGGCTGGCGCCGTGCCTCGTCGAAGAAACGCCGCAGGGCGTTGTCCATGTATTCCACGCATTTGAGTATCTTGTGTCGTCCTTCGGGGAACCGATCGCGGTACTCATCGGGCAGTGGGAATGGGTCGTGGCTGGTGACGGTGAAGACCGTCGACAGGAACGGTTCGCGGAAGGTGGAGGTGTGGCGAACCACATACTGCAGGAAGGGTTCGTCGTAGATGCCCCACACGCCGTCGAAGTCCTTTTGACGGCTCTGAGTGTCGGCCTCGAACTCGTTTTTGCCCAGGTATTCGTCGTAGCCTATGCGCTCGCAGACTTTGTCGAAGTCCATCACGCCGTTGTGGCTACCGTGGAAGAAAGCCGTGTGATAGCCGTGGCGTTTCATGATGGTGGGGATGCCCTGGATGCTGTCGGCGCGGTAGGTGCTGTTGACGAAGGGTACATACATCCACGTGGGGATGCCTGTATTGATGGCTGTGATGCCCTCGATAGAGCGTTTGCCGTTGGAGCGACCTTGGTAGACGGTGCTGAAGCGGGCCAGCGAGTCGAGGAAGGGAGTGCGTGTGTCGGCACCTTCCTGGTGGTTATAGATGCCGCAGTATTCCTGGCCGAAACTTTCCACGATGATGAGCACCACGTTGGGCGACGGTCTCTGTAGGCTGTCGGTCGCCACGCTGTCGGCCATCGAAAAGTCGGATAGGGGTGCCATGCCGGAGGCCATGGGAGACTGTTCGGGACTGTAAATTGTGTCAGCGTTGGCTTGTGGCATGTAGTGGTGGGGTGCCACCTGCGGGAGCATGAGGGTGCGCACGATGTTGTAGCCGCTGTTGCCCACCAGAGGTATGTTTTTTGGCTGGCAGTAGGCAGCGGCGTCCTCGGTCTGAATGAAGGGGCCGAAGCCTCCGCGCATAAGGAACCACACCACAACCACCCCCACGCCGAGGCCTATCCACTCGTTGCGCATCACAGTGTACTCATTGCGAGCGCGAAGGCACAGACGGTGGTTGGCAACGAGGAAGGCCGCAATGATGATGAGGCCGAAGACGAAAGCATACCAGTAGTTCACCATGAAGTGGGGTATCATCTTGTCCATCGGGCCGCTGTTGCCGAGGTAGGCGAAAATCTCGCTGCTGAGCATGTGGTAGGTATACTGGTAGTAGGCCGAGTCGGCAGCGTCGGCCACCAGCAGGAATATCACTGGGATGACATATAGTACCTCGGTGGCCGTACGGTACCACCTCTTCCATCGTGCTTTGAGCGGCAACAGCATGAGCAGTGTGAAAGGCGCCAGCACCATAGCCACCGTCGCCAACCCCATCACCACGTTGCCCCACAGAACACCCGCCCATTCTCCGAATCCCTCCAAGGGGAAGAGACGTCGGTTGGCCACGTGGAAAAGCACCTGCATGGCTTCCAGCGAACCGAAGGCCAGCAGTATCTTCATCAGCGTGTATTTATAGGTGTTGTATCCTTTCCTACTTTTTCTCATAAAAATCATTTTTTTTCTATCTCCAAATCAAATTGGGCCTTTCGCCTCCGCTCCACCGTTTACGGCCTCCAACCCGACTCCTCCAGTATCTTCCTGCTGTCGGTTTCGGCGAAGAGGTCGCTTATAGTGGAGCCGCTCTTCTTCATATATTGCCTCACAATCTGCCACCCAATCCATTCGTCGGTTCTCGGTGCGGAGTCGTCGCCGAAGACGTTGGTTTTGGGTGCGACGTCCACGAGGTTGTTCAGCTTCCCGTGGTCGTTGCTGAAGAGGGCATTGTTTTGGATGAGCCATCCCCATACATTGGTAGTATTGTCCTTCATCCAGCGCAGTTGGTCGGCGGTATAGCGCAGGCGAATGGTGTCCTGCACCGAGGGAAGCACCTGCTCGGCAAAGTAGAGGACCTTTCCTTCGGCCACAGCGTAGTCGAGGTAGGTCATCTCGATGCCCTCGGGCTGCGCGATGTGGAAACGTGCAGCCGCCGCGACGCAGTCGTGGAGCAGGTATTCGCGTCCGCAGCTGCGCGTCAGGTACAGCGGCAGCCCCAATTCCTGTAGTTCCGGCACATGCTTGGCCAGGTAGTTGTCGAGGTCGATGACCATGTCTTTTTCGTAGCAGAAGACGCCGACGCCGTAGAGGTCGGCGGTGACGATGGTATAGAAGCGCTCATAGTCCACTTCGGGGCAGAGTGCTCGCGCCCGCGCCATGGCTTCGCCTAATTCCTCCTCCAGCCACGAGAGGTCTCCGTAGAGACTGTCCGTCAGGTGGTAGATGTGTTGAACGAAGGGATCGTCGAGGAAAGCCGCGAGGGCGTCGGCGTAGTTGGGGTCGTCGGGGTAGTAGTTGAGTAGCGGCGTGTTGAAGTCGTCGGCGGATTCAGGGTGGCTCTCCGGATTGAACACGAACTGGTCGAAACGCAAAATCTTCACGGAATCGCCCCCCTTGTGTATGCAGGAGGTGGTGACAAATGCCATCGCCACGGCGGCAAAAAGCCAATACCTATATTTCATAGTATAAAATCTTTTTGATTAAAAAAGTCAAATCCATATCCCCTAAAAAAAACAGCTCTCTGCGCTCACGAATTGATACAATCCCCATTCCTGCATTCCCACACTAATTAGTCAGTCCGAAATACTTCTGAAGTACACGTAGGCCTATGTATCGTTCGCGGCGCAGGTCGCGGAACTGAGCTACGTATTCATTCGCCTGGCGGGCCATCTGCTTGGCCTCGGCGAGATGGCTGCTGTAGTAGTCCAGTTGTGCTTCGAGGTCGCTGAAGTCGTCGCGTACCTCTATATAGTGCACCCCTGGCACCAGCCTTTCCTCCATGAACCAAGACTCGCATGTGGGCTTCGGCATGACGGCAAGAGAGTTGCTCGACATTACCCACCGCAGGTTCGATGCCACGTCGTTGCCTTCCAGGGCCATGATGTAGCGGTAATCGAGGTGTTCGTAGAGCGACAGGCGTGGTGCGGCGTTGCCGGAGTTGGGGATTTTCTCCTCGGAAAATGGGCTTCCTCCCGACAGGGTGTTGGCCACGTCAACGCGTGCGTTTCCCGCAAAGGTGTTGCAGAAGAGAAGCCGGTTGGGTCGCTGCCCTATGTAGCCGCGGAATATGGCGCGGTCGGTTTTTTTCTCGAATGGTTTGTGGTCGCGCAGGTAGACATAGTGGCGACATTTGTCGAGTTTCAGCAGCACACTATTGCTGTTGTCCTCATGTCCCACGGCGTGGAGGTCGTTTTTCAGGCTCCGGCTCTTCACGATGGAGGGGTAGGGCGGTATGTCGCGCACGTCGCCAAAGACGTAGTTCCATCGCAGTTGAGGGTCGAACCACTGCAGTAGTTCGCGGCTGTCGTAGTAGTAGGTGCTGCCGTGGTTGTGCTTCTGCAGCCCCCCGATGGCTTGCGCTCCGGGGCCGAGGCTTCGGCGTTCGCAGAATCGGCAGTAGTATTCCACGCGGTCCTCTATGTATGCCTCGTCGTAGAGCCTATGGCAGGCCTCCAACTCCCCCTTCAGACGGCTGCGGAACATGCCGTCGGGCAATAGGTCTCTAAAGCCGGCTCTGAGGTAGTAGCCGGCTTTAGAGTTCTTGCCGCTGTGCAAGATATATCCTATGGTTGCGTTGGCCACAGGCTTGCTGTTTTATTGTTGCTGTTCGATGCCTGCCTCCTTGTCTCCCTCTTCCTCGGTCTTCTCGGCTTCGTTGAGGATGCGTAGCTTGGCCTGCATGAGGGCTATCTGCTGGCGTGCACCCTGCATTTTTTTCTCAAACTCCTGCTTCAGCAGGTCAGCCTGTTTGCTGGATGCCAGGAAGCCCAGATTGTTTTCCCAGAGGGCGAGGTCGCTGCGCAGCTTTTCTATTCTCTCTTGCAACTCCTGACGCTCGTTGCTCACGAAGCGTCGGACACCGGCGCCGGCGTTGCGTATGCGCTCGCGATAGGCTGTCTCTTCGGCCTCGCGAGCACTGATTTTCAACTGCTCAAAGATGCGGTCGATCTCGCCACGGAACTCCTTCTGCAGGCGTTCCTTGTCAGCCATGGGAACAAAGCCCACCTCTGTCCAACGACGCTGGAAGTCCTTGATGGCCGCAAGGTTCTCCTCGCGGTTTTCTCCGAATTGGTGAGCCTTGAGTTCCGCCAGGATGGCTTCTTTGGCGGCCAGGTTGCCACTCTCCGATTCGCGACGCTCGGCGAAGAACTCGCTCTTCTTGGCGAAGAACTCGTCGCAGGCTTTGCGGAAGCGTTGCCACACCTTTTCGCTCACCTTGCGGCTCGTTGTGCCTATGCTCTTCCACTCCTGCTGTAGCTGTAACATTTCCTCGGTGGCGTGTTTCCAGTCCTCGCGTTTGGCTATGGCCTCGGCTTTCAGGCAGAGGTCCACCTTTTTTTGATAGTTGGCCTCCTGCTCGTCGCGGATGGACCCGAAGTATTCTTTCTTCTCGCTATAATGCTTGTCAATCATGCCCTTGAACTTCGTCCAAATCTCCTCGTTTACCTCGCGGGGCACGGGACCTATTGTCTTCCATACCTTCAGCAGCTCGTCGAGAGCTGTCGTCGTGTCGTTCCATTCCTTGGTGGTCTCCGGGCGTTTCTCGGTGAGTTCTGTGGCCTTGTCGATGAGGGCCTGTTTGGCCAGCAGGTTGTTGTCCATTTCCTCCTTACGCTGGTCGTAGTATTCTTTGCGGCGTTCGTCGATCTGGTTGGCGGCGTTGCAGAAGCGCTGCCATATGTCCTCGTTCTGTTCGGCGGGTACAGAGCCTATCTCTTTCCAGCGGGCTCGCAACTCCTGCAGCCCCTTGAAGGCCTTCGTTACCGACGGCTCCATGATAAGTTCCTCGGCACTCTCGCATAGTTTGATTTTTTCCTCCAGATTGCGCTTTTGGTCTAAAGCACGGAGTTCACGGTTGATTTTCAGTTTGTTGAAAAACTGCTCGATTTGAAAGTGGTAGTTTTGCCACAGGTCGTTCATTTGTTCGCGCGGCACTTCCCCGATGGCCTTCCATCGTTCCTGGATGCCGTTGAACTTGTCCATGGCTGTGCGCACCTGTTCCTCCTCCGAGTCGATGAGTTGGCGCATCTCCTCGATGAGTGCCTGCTTGGCTTCGAGATTGCGCTGCTTCAACTGCTCCTGTTCCTCCTGATATTTCTGACGTGCGGCGCGGTACTGGTCGTGCAGCTGGTGCATCTCTTCGGCCACGGCGTCGGCTTCCGGCTGGTAGTCGTCCTTGTTACCTCCGTCGGCGATGAATTTCTCGAAGGCAGTGTTCTGCACCTCGCGGTTCAACTCGTTGAAGCGTGTGCGTACGGCGGCTACACGGTTCTTGATTTTCTGAACCTCTTCATTCATAAGCACTTTCATTGCCTCGACAAGTTCCTCTCTCGTGTAGGCGCTGTAGTCGGGTTCTGGCTCGGACTCTGCGGCCTCGGTCTGCGGATTTTCGGTTTCGGTGGCGTTGGCTTGGCTTTCAGGTGTTTCGGAGGTTTCGTTGGTCTCCGGGGTGGTGGTTGCAGTCTCCGTTTGCTCGGCGGCAACGTTTTCAGGGTTAGGCAGGGCCTCGTTGGCGGCGCTCTGCATCTCGTTGGTCTCTTCCATCGTGATCGTCTTTTGTTTGTAGAACTACTTCTGTAACAATTCTTTACAGGTTATTTACTTCTGCTCCCCATTTTGGGAAGCAAATGCAAAGATAGTATTTTTTTCTGATATGGTGAAAAAAAATGTGGTTCGCCGATTTATGTTGATCGATTTTCGAGTACCCCATATTCTTTTGGGTGGATTTGAGAAATGTTAAAAAGATTGGTCTGAAAATGGCACATGAGAGTCTTATAGGTAGTTATTCACGACAAAAAATGGCCAGAGAGAATTAAACCGTCCTGATTCACGTAAGGCACTTTCTCTGTTGTCGGCATGGTGTTGGTTTTCATCATGTCAATTCTGAAGAGATTTACTAATCAATCTAATTCGATCCGATGTGATGGGCTGGGAAAGGTATGGACTGACATGGCACCTGTATCTTTTCACGACGAATTAAAAGGCTGAAATATGCCATCCTTGAAATAACATCTAGCCACCATGTCGTTTGCCAAACTGACTTCGTTCGGCCTGATGCCAGTCATGGAGGTCGTGCATGGCGACGACACCGATGTTCTACGTGAGCAATAGTTGACAGGTCTTGGATGCATTTGGCAGAAGCGAGATGTCTGTCAACAGCGGTGTGGTTGGCTCTGTGGAAGATTCCCAAACAGGACCCTGCCAGCGACCTGGGCCTTACCTATGAGCGATGGGCATAGCTGGTAGTTTCAAGAGGGTCTGTACAGAGATAATACAATATGATTGAAAAAACATCATGACTAAAAATGCATAGTAGGTGCAAATACATAGACTATACTGCAAGATGTTGACAAATAGAAGTATAAGGAGTACGAGTCGTCTCTTTTTTGTATGTCGGTGAATGAGGCTTTTGCGGCTTCCAGTGTTTTGCCGTCAGAGTTTCATGAGGTAGTCTTGGACACCGTCGGGTGGCAGGGCGTTGTCGACGCTGTATGCACCGACTTGTTCGCGCCGAAGGGCACTGAGGAAGGCACCGCTGCCGAGGGCTTCTCCCAAATCGCGCGCCAAGCTGCGGATGTAGGTACCCTTGCCACATTGGATACGGAAGTCAGCCTGCGGCAGTTGCTGTGGCACCACGCCGAGGGGGTGCTGGTAGAGGTTTTTCTGATTTTTTTGAAGACTTGGACTATCCTGAATAGTCAAAGTATTCTGACTATTCAGATCGTTATGATTTTCTCCTGGGCGGAAGGCGGTGATTTCAAAGCTATGGACCAGTACAGGTTTGGGCAGGATGGTTACCGTGGGGTCATCGGTACGGGCATACTCGTAGGCACGTTGGCCGTCGATTTTCACGGCGCTGAACAAGGGCGGCACCTGGAGGATGGTGCCGGTGAACTCTGCGGCCTTCTCCTGCAGCATGGAGAGTGTGATGTGGTCATAGGGAAAGAAGCGGTCCACGGGGCGTTCGAGGTCGAAGCAGGGAGTGGTGGCACCGAGGACAAGGGTGCCGGTGTAGACCTTGTCGCCGTCCTGTAGGCGGGGAATGTTCTTGGTGGCCTTGCCAAGGCAGACCAGCAACAGACCCGTAGCCAAGGGGTCGAGGGTTCCGGCATGACCGATTTTGAACTTTTTGAGGCCGTAGAGGTTGCGCACAACGGACTTGACTTTGTTGACGGCCTGGAAGGATGTCCATTGTCGCGGCTTGTCGAGGGGCAGGACGAGGCCCGCCTGGAGATGTTCGGGACTTAGCATGCGAAAGCAATCGTTGCGAGGCCGACGACGGCGCAGTAGAGGGCGAACCAGATGAGTTTGCCTTTCTTGACGATGTCAATCATCCACTTGCAGGCCAAGCATCCGACGACGAAGGCGGCGATGAAGCCGATGAGGGCCGCCAGGGGGCTGATGCCGCCGAGAGAGGCGCTGATGCCCACTTCTGCCATGTCTTTGACATCGAGGAGCGCCTCGCCAAGTATGGGAGGGATGACCATGAGGAAGGAGAACTGTGCGAGGCACTCTTTTTTGTTGCCGAGGAGAATGCCCGTGGCGATGGTGGATCCGGAACGCGAGAGACCCGGAAGGACGGCTATGGCCTGTGCGATGCCGATAATGAAGGCGTGGAGGGGCGAGATGCTGTCGCGTTGTCGCGGCTTGGCCCAGAAGGAGAAGGCCAGGAGGGCGGAGGTGACGAGGAGGCAGATGCCCACAACGAGGAGACCGTTGCCAAAGACTGCCTCGACTGTGTCCTTGAAGAAGAAGCCCACGATGGCCACGGGTATCATGGAGATGAGGATGTTGACGGCGTAACGTGTACCGTCGTTCCATTGCCAGCGGAACAGATCCTGGAAAATCCATACGATTTCTCGCCAAAGGATGACAACGGTACTTAGGACCGTGGCAACATGGAGGAGGACGGTGAGGGCCAACTGGATTTCTCCGTTGTTGAGGCCGAAGAGGGCCTGTCCTATGGCGAGGTGGCCGGAGGAAGAGACCGGGAGGTATTCGGTCAGTCCCTGGATGACGCCCAGAATGAGGGCTTGGAACCACGAGAGTGTTTCTGCCATGACTTATTGTTTTTTGCCTTTATACATGATAGCGAGGATTTCGACTATGAAGCCGACAACAATGAGGATGGGGGCCACGACGAGGCGGCGGGAGTCGAACATGGCGGGGTTGAAGACGTTGGGGTCGTCGCTGCCGCCACCGCTGAGGAGGATGTAGCCCAGGGCAAGGAGCACGAGGCCTGCAGCCATGAGCATGTAGTTGACGCGGCCGAAGGCGAAGTGGAAGGCTCCGTCCTTCTCGGGGATGCTGGATGTGTTTTTGCTGTTGTCCATAGAGCTTTTTTTGCTATTTTTGCTGTGTATTTTGTTTTTGCAGTTGTTCAGGCGCGCGCTATGTGGCGTCGGACGGTGATGGCCGTGGCGAGGTAGCAAATGACGATGCCCACGAGGACGATGGCGGCGGAGATGAGCGCATACCAGGGCAGGTGGACTCTGTCGAGGAGGGAGACTCCGAACTCGTTGCCGAAAGCCCAGAGGGTCACAAAAACGAGGCAGTCGGCAATGAGGCCGCCGATGGCACCGTAGGCTATGCTGCGGAGACGGAAGGGGCGGGCAATGAAGGAAGAAGTGGCGCCGACGAGGCGCATGGTGGCGATGGTGTCGCGACGGCTAAAGATGGCTATGCGTATGAGGCTGGAGATTAGTACGATGGTGATGATCAATAGAAGGGCCATGAAGACGATGAGGAACCAGGATAGTTTGAAGAAAACCTCTCGCAGCTCGCTGACGACGTTCTCCTGGTAGGCCACGCCGGTGACAAAGTCGTGACGGCGCATTTCATCGCAGAAGTTGTCGAGGAGGTCGGAGGAGTTGTCGGGAAGGAGGTTCACATTGAAGTTGACCATGAGTGAAGGGTATAGGGGATTGTAGCCCACGAATCCCACGAAGTCCTCGCCGAGATCCTCGGCGAAGATTTCAGCGGCCTGCTCCTTGGAGATATAGTCGACGTGTTTTACGACGGCCATCTTCGCTATGTCGTCCCGGAGTGCGGTGGCGAGGGAGTCACTGGCATCGGGCGAGAGGTCGACCTTGTAGGTGATGCGTTCCTGTGCGTCGTGTGTGAGACGGTAAGAATGGTACTCGATCGTCAGGAGGAGTCCAAGCATGAAGAGTACCAGGGAGATACCGAGGATGGTGGCTCCCTGGGTGCCCCAGAGGTTCACTTTGTTCTTCATAGTCTATCAGTTGGCAAGCATGACGGGCATGACGAGCATGAGGATGTCGTCCTGTCGTTCCTCGTCGTTGGTGGCATAGGGGAAGATGATGCCGGCGCGCGAGGGGTGGGAGAGTTCGACGAGGACTTGCTCGCTGTCGAGGTAGGAGATCATCTCGGTGAGGAACTTGGCGTTGAAGCCGATGTCCATGGGGTCTCCCTCATACTGGCATGGGATGGTTTCGTGGGCGTTGTTGGAAAGTTCGAGATCCTCGGCAGAGATTTCGACGTGGTCGCCGCTGATGGAGAGTCGCACCTGTCGGGTGGCTTCGGAGGCGAAGATGGAGACGCGCTTGAGGGTGTTGAGGAACGACTGGCGGTCGAGGATGAGCTTGTTGGGGTTGTCCTTGGGGATGGCGGCCTCATAGTTGGGGTAGCGGCCGTCGACGAGGCGGCAGACAATGTAGAAATTGTCGAAGGTGATGAAGAGGTTGGTATTGTTGTATTCGACAGCAATGTCGGTGTCCTCCTTGCGGGCGGCAAGGATGTTTTTGACGATGATGATGGGTTTCTTTGGAAGGATGAAGTTGGTGCTCTCATCGGAAACGATGTCTTTGCGACGGTAGCGAACGAGCTTGTGGGCGTCGGTAGCCACGAAAGTGACACCGTCGGGGGTCATTTCACAATAGATGCCGCTCATCTGCTGGTGCATCTCGTCGTTGGAGGTAGCGAAGACGGTCTTGTTAATGGCGTTGACGAGGGCGGAGCCATTCATTTCTATCTTGTAGGTGCCTTCGGCCACGGGCATGGTGGGGTAGGTTGCGGCGTCCATGCCGGCGAGTTGGTACTGGCCCTGGCCGGAGACGATGTTGACGGTGAAGTTGGTGGGGTCGACGTCGAAGGTCAGGGGAACGTCGTCGAAGGTCTTGAGGATGTCGAGAAGCATCTTGGAGGGTACGGCGACTTCTTCGGGCTGTTCCATGCGGCCGGTCTCGACAGTCATGTGGGCCATGAGGGTGGTGGTGAGATCGGTGGTTTTGATGGTGAGGTCGTTTTCTTCAAGATGGAAGTGGAAGCATCCGATAATGGGCATGGTGTTGCTCGACGAGAGAACACCGCTGAGGTACTGCAACTGCTTGTGTAACTGTTGGCTGTTGACGATAAATTTCATATTCTCGTTTTTTTTGTTATTCTGTTTTGAGATGCAAAGATACGAAGAAAGTCGCTGTCGGGGATATATTTTTTTTAACAATTAATCAACAGTGACGGATGTGAAGACGCCCACGGGCACGTCGAAGTCGGTCCAGTGGATGGAGCAGTTGGCGCGGTCGTACTGGTCGTCAAAGTAAAAGGTGCCGCGGAGCTTGTCGCCACGGTATATGACGCGGTCGGGGTCGTAAAGGATGACGACGTTGTGATATGTGGTGCCGTTAACGGTGTAGTCGGCGCCGACGCTGTCGGGTGTGGCGAGATGAACGAGGTAGCCGAGATTGGGACGTAACATGTCGGCAGTGCATTCGCGGGTGTCGACAACGGTGCCGCAGAAGTCTATTTCATCGGCTTTATTGCACGAGAGAACCACGGCGCAGAAGGTCGCAGCGAGGAGAGGGAGGAACTTAAAAGAGGCGGAGGGCTTCATTGAGGGATGTTTTTTTGTCGGTAGATTCTTTGCGTTGGCCTATGATGAGAGCGCAGGAAACTGCGTAGTCGCCTGCGGGGAAGCTCTTGGTGTAGGAGCCAGGAATGACTACGCTACGAGGTGGCACGAGGCCGATGTGGGTGACGGGTTCGGGACCTGTAACATCGATGATGTGTGTGGAGGCTGTGATGACGGTGCCAGAGCCGAGGACTGCTTCGTGGCCGATGTGCGCGCCTTCAACGATGATGCAGCGCGATCCGATGAAGCAGTTGTCCTCCACGATGACGGGTGCAGCCTGGACGGGTTCGAGGACGCCGCCGATACCCACGCCTCCGGAGAGGTGGACGTTCTTTCCAATCTGGGCGCAGGACCCCACGGTGGCCCAGGTGTCGACCATGGTACCGCTGTCAACGTAGGCGCCGATGTTGACATAGGATGGCATGAGAACGGTCTGCGGGGCGAGGAAGGCACCGTAGCGTGCCACGGCGGGGGGAACCACCCGGACACCGTTCTGTGCGAAGTGGCGTTTGAGGGGTATCTTGTCGTGGTATTCCATGGGGCCGGCCTCGAGGGTCTGCATGCCGCATAGGGGAAAGTAGAGTAGGACGGCTTTTTTGACCCACTCGTGGACTTGCCACTGTCCGTCGGCCATAGGCTCTGCCACACGGATGTACCCCTGATCGAGGAGGACTATGGCCGTCTCCACGGCCTGGCGGTATTCTTTTTTTTCGAGGAGCTCGCGGTGCTCCCAGGCTTGTTCTATCAGGTTTTGCATATTGTTTGTCGGTTATCGGATGAGGAGTATGCTGCCCGTCTGGTCCTGCATGCGGTCGGGGTGCCAGCGGGATCGGTATTTCATGTTGTAGATGTAGGCGCCTTGGGGGCAGGGGACTCCGTTGTGTGTGCCGTCCCAGTAGGCGTCGATGCCTTCGAGGTGAGCCACGAGGAGGCCTTCGCGGTTGTATATCCATACCTCGAGGTAGACGATGTCGGTAGCTATGGGCTGCCAACGGTTGTTGCTTTCGAGAGAGGGGGTGATGGCGTTGGGGGTGAAGAGGGTGAAGCGGTCAATGTGGATGGCTGTTTGTGCGGTGTCGGTGCATCCGTCGGCGTTGAAGGCTACGAGCCTGACGTCGACGGAGTCGCTTTCCAAGGGAAAGGTGAGGGCGAGGTTGCGATCCGACGAGTATGACATGCCGTCGATGAGCCACAGGCGGGCGGTGTGGTTGCGGCTTTGGTCGTAGAGGGCGTAGTTGGGGTCGGCGGGGGTGACGAGGGTTGGGACGGCCTTGATCTGCGCTTCGAGGTCTTGACCGATGATATTGAGGTGGAGGGTGATGATTGAGTCGCATCCGAAGGCATTGACGAAGGGGTAGGAGTAGTTGCCCGACTGGCTGAATGTCTGGTTACCGAAGGAGTAACTGTCGTTGGCACATGTGGTGTCGTGGACGTGGGTCTGGAAAGTGGGGTTGACGGTAAGGAATACTGTCACGGTGCTGTCGCAGCCCTCGGCGGAAAGGAGGGACACGGTGTGGAGGCCTGCCTCGGCGATGGATTGGTTGCCAACAATGATGTACTGGTTGTCGCAGATGGCGGTGTCGAGGGAACTCTGGAAGGTGGGGTTGACGTTGAGTATGAGGACGACAGTGCTGTCGGCACCGTAGTGGTCGTATAGTTCAAGTTCCACGGTGTCGGCTTTGGTGAAGGTCTCGCCGTGCCATAGGAAGGGCAGGCGGTCGTCGCAGAGGGTCTTGGAGTAGCGGTAGGGGTGGTTGAAGTGGACGGAGAGGGTGAGGTGCACGGTGCTGTCGCATCCATATGCGTTGGAATAGACAGCGGTGGTGTCGACGGAGGCATAGAAAGGTGTGCCGAGGTAGAAGACGGGGAGTTCGTTCTCCACGGCTTCGGCCACGACAGAGCGGCTGTGGGTTGGGTTGACGGTGAGCGAGAGCGCTACAACGCTGTCGGCACCGTAGCGGTCGTGGTAGGAGATGGCGGTATCGCAAGAGTGGACCAGGAAGAGACCGTTCCAGAGCACGGGCAGCGCGTCGTCGCAGAGGGTCATCTGATAGTTGGAAAGGCTGTTCCAGTGGACGGCAAGGGAGAAAACGACGGAACTGTCGCAGCCGTAGGCGGTAGTGTCGGCGAGGAGGCTGTCCTTCACCTCGGTGAGGAAGGTCCGTCCGAAGATGGAGTAGGGAAGGGCGTTCTCCACCACGGTGTCGGTAAAGTCGAGGCGGAAGACGGGATGGATATCGATGTCGACGTGGACAGTGCTGTCGCAGCCATGGGAAGTGGTGTCGGAGATGAGCATCAGGGTATCGCTGGTGTATGTGTGGTGCTGCCAGGAGTAGAATTCGCAGCCTTGGAAGAAGAGGGTGGTGTCCACAGTGGGGTGGAATACGAGGTTTGCAGTGCGTACGATGGTGTCTCCACAGGAGGAAATGACGGTGTAGATGTAGGTGACAGTGGAATCGTGGGTCACATGGGAGGGGGCTGTGATGGAGAATGTGGAGTCGGTGAGTTCTGTCACGCCATAGCCTTCAATAATGTAGCGTACAGGCACACAATTGAGCGAGGGTATGAGGGTGGGGTCGAGAGCGAGTTCCCACTCGAAGATGTATCCGTTGTCGGTGGACCATCCGTCGATGACCTCGATGTTCCACACACCGTTGAGAGGGCATCCGACGAGGCTGGAGAAGTTCTGGTCGGGGTGGTAGAAGTTTGTGCCGTTGTTGACGTTGGAAGCTTTGACGCGGGAGCGAGAGGTACTGACGGTGACCTGGTTGGCAGTGCGGTAGATATAGCCTCCATTGGCGGCGTAGGAATAGTTCGACGTGGTGTTGTTGCTCCAGCAGTAGTCCCAGCCGGTGCCAGGGGAGTTGCGGGAGGAGTCGCAGATAAAGTTGTTGTTGTCGGTGGTGTTGGGCAGGCCGAGGTATGCGCGGTGGTTGTTTTGTGTCTGGGGGGCTGCATAGCCGCGCGAGGAGTTGGGTATGGCACTGAGGCAGGGGGAACCGCCGCTGTTCTGGTCACTGTATTTCAGGATGGCGGCCTTCTGTCCGTTGGGGCAGCGCAGGCCTATGTAGAGGTCGCCGATGTAGGAGTGCTCCATGTTGAGACGCACATATTTGATGTCCTGCACGGAACTGACGGTCAGACCATCGGGGAAGCCAGTGAAGGTGACGGGGGAGTTGTAGGCGCAGCCTGAAGAGCCGCAGTTCTGGCCGTCGGGAAGGAAAATCTGTTCCGAATGGCCCATAGAGGCCTGATAGGGGCGCACGACGACATTGTTGGTAGACGAGTATCCGAAAGATACTTCGACGGTGGTGCCGGCGCACATCTCGTGAGGCACGTTAAAACTTACCAGCTCCTGCCCCATGGCAGCACACGGCCACAGCAAGACCATGCCTGCCGCCACCCATGTCCATGCTTTCTGTATGGCTTTCTGTGTTGCTGTCATCGTTGGTTGTTCTTTTTATATTTATTCTTTTAAATATATCTGTTCCGGTGTTTCGATTGGGCGACCGAGGCTACCGCACAACCTCTATCACGCCGTTGCGCTTTATGAGGCCCCAGAGGCTTTTGGCCGAGAATCGGAAGTAGTATGTGCCGTCAGGGCAGTTGTCGTCGTCGGGGTACCAGAAATCCTCTTTCTTGTCGATGTTTTTGGCGTGGTATACCTCGTGGCCCCAGCGGTCGTAGATCCATAACTCGTTCATCGAGTAGAGTCCGCATTCCAGGAGGTTGACCACCTCCCAGTGATCGTTGATGCCGTCGCCATTGGGGGTCACCACGTTGGGGAACTGGAGCCAGTCGCTGACAATGGTGATGCTGTTCTGCGAGGTATCGTTGCAGACGAGGGTGTCGCCGTAGGGGCCGAAATGGAGCAGGAGAGTGGAGAGGACGATGTCGAAGGTGCCTTCCACGGGTGTGTTGTCGTTGGCCCACGTGTATGAAGGTTGTTGTCCATAGAGGGTGTCGAATCCGCTGCCACTGCTGCTCTGGATGACCCACATGTATTGCTGGCCTTCCACGGGTTCGTCCACGATGAGTTCAGCGGTTGGATGGGAGAGGACTGGGGTGGCGGGGTTCCAGGAGAAGGTGGCCTTGGCCTGGTCGAAGACCCACACGGCCATCTTGGCTACTGCAGTGTCGCGGCATTGGTGTGGACTGGTGGCCACGAGGGTGATTTGGTATACGCCAGTGTTTTCGTAAGTATAGACTATGGAGTCGCCCTCGGGTGTGCCGCCATCGCCAGTCTGCCATTCGACGTTTGTGGCCAGGGTTGAGATGTTGTGCAAGAGTACCTGGTAGGGTCGGCAGCCTGCAAGCATCGTGTCTCGACTCCATCGCTCTCCGTCGTCGCTGAGTTCAAAGGCGGCGCGGAGGATTCGGTCCTGCACTTGGAGGGTGACGAATTTCGTGCTGTCACAACCTGCTACGGTGGTGGAGTCGAGGCGGTAGGTGCCGGGGACGCTATAGGTGGAGTCATCGTAGGTGAGCGGTTTACCGTAGCAGAAGAAGGCGGTGTCGTAGAGCTTGTAGACGGGGTTGATGCGGATATCCCAGTCTGTGATGTGGAGGCATCCGAGGGAGGTCAGGGTAGTATCGATGAAGTGGGCGCTTTCGCGGTAGGGGTGTCCGGCGGCCCACAGCGTGGTACCCTCGCAGGCTGTCAGCGCCTCGGAGTCGTATGTCGGTGCCACGAAGTGGATCCACACTGATGAGTCGGCAGCCAGGCCTTCCTCGTCGAAGAGCAACACGATGTATTCCACTGTGGTGTCGCCTGTGGCAGTCGGCGGTGCCGATAGAACGTAGGAAGTGTCGCTGGTGCGCACCACCTGGTTGCCCATGATGTCGGTGCGCACAATGTTGATGGAGTCCACAGTGGAGGCTTTGAGCGAGAGTTCCCAGTCGAAAATGTATCCATTGTCCATGCTCCATCCGTCTTGCACCTCGATGTACCAGTCGCCGTTGAGTGGGCAACCCACGAGGGAGCTGAAACTTTGTTCGGGGTGGTAGAAGTTGGAATGGGCGGCGACGTTGCTCGAATCGATGACTGACGATCCATTGGGCAGTGTAACGACGTTGGCCTGACGGTAGATAATGCCGTCGCCGGGGGCGTACCGGTAGCCCATGTCGGTGTTGTTGCTCCAACAATAGTTCCAGCCCGATCCGGGTTCGTTGCCTGTGGCGTTGCCGTCGCATATGGATGAGGCGTTCTCCCCATCGCGGGCGTTGCCGAGGAATGTGCTTGTCGAGGCGTTGGCACCCGAACGCCAACCCCTGTCGGAGGACAGAATGGAACTGGTGCATTCCGAGGTGCCGGTGCCACCATAGTTCATCAGCGACGCGCGCTGGCCGTTGGGACAGGTGATGTTAATGTAGATGTCGCCGATATAGGAGTGTTCCATATTGAGGCGCACGTATTTGATGTCGTTCACCGTTTGCACCGTGGCGCCGTCGGCGAACTGGTTGAAAGTGACGTTGGAACGGTAGGAGCATCCTTGAGTTCCGCAGGGTACTCCGTCGGGTAGGAATGTTGTGTCGGGGTGCGAGAGCGTGACACTGCGGTTGGCTATCACCACTTCATTGTTGGTGTCGGACCCGATGGCTACATGCACGGCGTTGCCGAGGCAGGCGATGCTGTCGATGCGCACCTGGTTGAAGATTTCTGCCGCAATTTCGCTGCTGCGAGGATTGTAACGGAAGAGGCGTACACTGTCCCAGGTGGAGCATCCCGACGGCGAGATGGCGCGGACGTAATATGTGGCAATGTCGGCATAGGGGACCACATGCAGCTGAGGCCCTGTGGGGATTCCGCCTGTGACGCTGTCCGACGAGGTGCTCCACTGGAAGGTGGTACCCGGCGTGGTACTCGATGCTGTGAGGTTCGTCAGGCTGTCGCGCGGGATGTTGGTCTGTCCCGCGATGGTCAGTGTCGGCTGCTGGTGTGGGTGGATGATGAAGATGGTGTCGTTGTGGCAGGTGTCGCTGCCGATGATGTGGAGGGTTGTCATCAGGACACCAACGGCGCTGTGTCCAGCGAGGTCGACGTTGACGGGGTTGCCCGTTAGTATGGCAAAGGGTGTTGCGTTAATGTCGGCATCGTTGAAGAACTGCCACTGGGTGAGCGGGAGGGCCAGCGAGGTATTGTCGCCCTGAAGGCTGGAGCGGTTTGTCAGCTGTGCCGTGCCGTTGCAGGAGAGAACAGTGTCCACGGACACCTGCAGAGTGTTGCGGCATACACGCAGGAAGTGGCGTGTGGTGACGGGTTTGAGTGGGTCGAGGCAGGAGGTCATCTCGCAGCCCACCACTTGACAGGTGCCGATGGAGTCGACGGCCACGGTGTCGCCCGAGGAATTGATGCGGCGCGAGACATGGAAGACCTGATCGGAGAGGGTGAGGGTTCAGCTGTCGAAGGCCGGAAGCAGGGTGTGCATCGGTATGGCATCGTAGGGCTGGGGGCTGTCGCCAATGTCGGAGGCTGTCCAGCGGTATTGGAGCATGCCATCTGGAGCCACTACAGACTGTGGCAGCAAGCAGCTGCCGAGGTAATCGACCTTGGCCGGGCGGCAGTCGCCGGCAATATAGGCGTAGGCCCAATGGGTAGAGTAGGCGCAGCCGGAAACGGTCACTTCGATGCTAATGGTGCTGTCAATGTAGGGAGAGAGGTCGATGGTCATGCGATCCCAATCATGGTAGTAAACGTTATGTCCGTCCGCTTGCATGCTATGCCATCCGTGGTCGGATGCGGAGGACACCGGGTTGATAGTGGTATTGTTGATGATGGTGAGGTTGGCCAGAGTGTCGCTTATCTGGCTCCAGTTCTGCCAGTCGGCGTTGGAACCGACATTGCGCATCAGTCGCACGAGGAAGAGCGGATTGGCCTCGTCGTCGTGCACCGGTTCCTGTGCTACTATGGCATAGAGAAGTGTGAATATAGCGTTGTCGGGGGTCACCATGAAGGTGTAGCGCAGGGTGCTGGCGGGCTGTGACTCACTTTCTGCATCGTTGCCGATGCGGATGCTGCTGGTGTAGTGAGAATCATAGGGACCGTAGGAGTGGCTCATGTGGGTGGGTACGTAAGGTAGGGCACCGCCCGTGTTGCTGTCATAGCCCAAGGTGTCGGTCATGATGGCGAAGCGGTTGTCGCGCTGCGGCAGGTTGCCGCTATGGTGAAGTGCTGTGGTGGTGATGCTGCTGAGGACTGTGGCGGCTAAACCGGTGCTGCCGTTAGAGATTCCGGTGCTGCCGTTGACGATATTGGGCACCATGACCTGTCGCTGTCCAAAGTTGCCTGTGTAGTAATAGGAGCTGTCACCTGTGATGAAGGTTGTGGGGTTGTACCATCCAGGACAGGCGACCTCTTGGCTCCACGAGGTCTGGGCTTTTGCTTGCAACGCACATAGAACCAGTAGAATGAGTGGCAGTGGTATGTTTTTTTTTCTGTACATAATCGTCTGCAAAGATACAAATTTTGTTTGTTTCCTTAATAAAAAAAATTTTTTTCACAAAGATTTAACAAAATGGAGGTCAGAAGTGCCGCCATAACAGAGGCTTGTGTCAGGGTGCGGAAATTTTTTTTCAATATTTTCTCCAGTTCAAATTATTTTTTGTACATTTGCAGAAACTAATTTTAACGACATTATGAAACAACTCATTGAATGTGTGCCTAATATCAGCGAAGGCCGCAACATGGATATCATCAATCAGGTAACTGCCGAGATTGAAAAGGTCGAAGGCGTGAAACTCCTCGACGTCGACCCCGGTCAGACAACCAACCGTACCGTCATCACCTTTGTTGGCGAGCCGGAGCCTGTACTCGAGGCTGCCTATCAGGTTGTGAAGAAAGCTGCCGAGCTTATCGACATGACGCAGCACCACGGCGCCCATCCGCGCCAGGGCGCCACCGACGTATGCCCCCTCATCCCTGTGAGCAACATCACCATGGAAGAGGTTGTCGGATATGCCCACAAACTGGGCAAGCGTCTTGGCGAGGAGCTGCAGATACCCATCTACTGTTACGAGAACGCTGCGTTTATTCCCGAACGCCGCAACCTCGCCTATTGCCGCACGGGCGAATATGAAAGCCTGAGCAGCCGCCTTGGCACAGAGCAGTGGAAGCCCGACTTTGGCCCCAACGTTTGGAACGACCACACTGCCCACACTGGGGCCACTCAGGTCGGCGCCCGCGACTTCCTCGTGGCTATCAACTATAATCTCAATACCACCTCCACGCGCCGTGCCAATGCCATCGCTTTTGATGTGAGAGAGAAAGGACGTCCCATGCGCGAAGGGGGCAAGCCCAGCGGCAATCCCATGAAGGACGAAAATGGGAAGACTATCATGATTCCTGGCACACTGAAGGGCACCAAGGCCATTGGTTGGTATATAGAGGACTATGGCATCGCCCAGGTTTCGATGAACATCACCTCCATCAAGATAGCCCCGGTGCATTTGTGCTTCGACGAGGTGTGTCGCTGCGCGCAGAATCGTGGCCTACGTGTCACCGGATGCGAGATTGTGGGTCTCATCCCCAAGAGCGTCCTTATCGACGCTGGCAAGTATTACCTTGCCAAGCAGCAGCGTTCTCTCGGTGTCAGCGAGGAGGAAATCATGAAGGTGGCTGTCAAGAGCATGGGACTCGACGACCTCAAGCCCTTCGACCCCAAGGAAAAAGTTATCGAATACCTCATAGAAGACCAATCGAAGAAGAAACTTGTCGACCTCACCTGTCGCGGATTCTGCGACGAGACGGCCTCCGAAAGTCCCGCCCCCGGCGGCGGCAGCGTCAGTGCATACATGGGTGCTTTGGCCGCCAGCCTTGGCACCATGGTTGCCAACCTCACCGGAGGCAAGGCAGCTTACGACGACGAGTGGGAGAAATTCAGTGATGTGGCCGTCATGGGTCAGGGTTTGAAAGACGAGTTGCTTCATCTGGTGGATGAGGATACTGAGGCTTTCAACCGTATTATGAACGCTTTTGGCCTGCCCAAAAAGACTGACGAGGAAAAGGCCGCCCGAAGTGCCGCCATCCAGGAGGCCACGCGTTATGCCACCGAGGTACCCTTCCGCACCATGCAGAAGAGCCTCGCGGCCTTTGAAGTCTGCCGCGCCATGGTGGAATGGGGCAACCCCAACTCGGTAACCGACGGCGGTGTCGGCACCTTGGCCGCCCGTTCGGCTGTTATGGGGGCCCACCTCAATGTGAAAATCAACGCTTCCTCGCTCAAGGACGAATCCTTCAAGGCCGACATCCTGGCCAAGGCACAGGCCATTGAGGACGAAGCCATCCGTCAGGAGGCTGAAATCCTGAAGATGGTCAACGAGAAGATTGGCCTCTGATTCGAGTTAAGAAGGGCCTGCTGGAGGAACCCGATAGAAATCGACCTTAAAAAACAACATAGAAAGATGAAAAAGAAAGTTTTGGCTATTGCAGCCATCGCAGTCATCGCCGTTGTGACGGTGGGATGCACCCATCACACCTGCCCTGCATATCGCGGATCGACCGTGATGGTGGAGAACGGCACCATGGCCGAGCAGGCCTGACGACTGACGACATCCGGTGTGCTGCCAGCGGCCCCCTTCGGCCTTGTGCAGCCTGTTGCAAGACATAGCCCTCCCACAAAGGGAGGGATGTCTTGCAGTGGGTTGTCGGGTAAAAGAAACTTTTTTATTTCGAAAAAAAACAGACAAGTCGTACATGCCCACCACAGCAACAAGACGCAAGGACAGACTGACATACGCGCAGGCATTCGACATCAACGGCAACACCCCACCACAGGCTATCGCCCTTGAAGAGAGTGTGCTGGGAGCTCTCATGCTCGATCAGACGGCTCTATTCAATGCCATCGAAACGCTCCACGAAGAATACTTCTACAAGCCCGAACACCAGACAATCTACAAGGCGATAAAAAAACTCTTCGAGCAGAGTCAACCTGTTGATCTCATGACCGTGGTGGAACGCCTGCGGGCTGATGGCGAGCTGGAAAACGCCGGTGGTGCCTATGCCGTCACAAAACTGACGGACAACGTGGTTTCTGCCGCCCACATCGAGTTCCACATCCGTGTACTTAGCGAGAAATTCATTCAGCGCGAGATGATTCGAATCTCGACGGAGACCATCACCGAGGCCTACGACGAGACGACCGATGTGGTGAACCTACTCGACAAGACCGAACAGCGTCTGATGGACATCAACGACAAGAATTTTCGGTCGGACTACCACCCGATGAGCGATTTTGTCAGCATGGCCATGGACCAGATCAAGGAAGCCGGCGAGAAGAGCGATGGCCTCAGCGGACTGGAGAGCGGTTTTGTGGACCTCGACCGCATGACGGCAGGTTTCCAGCCCGGTACGCTCATTATCCTCGCTGCACGTCCTGCCATGGGTAAGACGGCCTGCGCCTTGAGCATGGCTCGCAACATTGCCGTGGACTTCCACAAGGCCGTGGCGTTCTTTTCCCTCGAGATGACGGGGCAAGAACTGGCCATGCGTCTCATCAGTAGCGAAGCCAAACTCTCTGGCGACAAGCTGAAAAAAGGCCATCTGGCGCCATACGAGAAGGAACAGCTCTACCGTGGTGCACAGCCCTTGAGCGCCGCCCCTATCTACATCGACGATACTCCGCAGCTCACCATCTTCGAACTTCGCGCCAAAGCCCGGCGACTGAAGCAGCGTTACGATATACAGATGATTTTCATCGACTATCTGCAGCTGATGTCGAGTGGCAACAGCGACAATATGAACGGTCACCCTGAGCAGGAGATCAGCATGATCAGCCGTCAGTTGAAGTCCCTGTACAAGGAACTTGGCATCCAGGTGTTGGCCATGTCGCAGCTGAGCCGTGCTGTGGAGAACCGCGTGGGCAACAAGCCGCAGCTGAGCGACCTTCGCGAGAGCGGCGCCATCGAGCAGGACGCCGACATCGTGATGTTTATCTACCGTCCTGAATACTATGGCATCCAGGAAGACGACCATGGCAGCACCCTCGGCATGGCCGACCTCATTGTGGCCAAGCATCGTAGCGGTGGCACCGGCGACGTGCGCTTGCGCTTCGTCAAGGAGTTTGCCCGTTTTGAAAACAATCCGCAGGGGGGTGCCGACGGTTTCGGCATGCCGCAAAATGCCAACTTCGACCGCATGATTGTGGATTCGAGGATGAACGGTGACAACGGCCTCTCGATGCCCCCCGACGGCGATGTCCCGTTTTAAACAGCAAGTGTAAGAGAAAAGATAATCTAAATTTATGGAAGAGAGTCTTCGAAAAGAGTTGAAAGAGATTTTGCAGCAGGAGGTGGTTCTTGCCACAGGGTGTACGGAGCCTGGCGCCGTAGCGCTCTGTGTGGCCAAGGCGTGCGAGATGCTTGGCAGCGAACCTGAACGCATTGTGTTGCGGCTGAGCAAGAATGTGTACAAGAATGCCATGGGAGTGGGTATTCCCGGCACGGGGATGATTGGCTTGCCCATAGCGGTGGCCATGGCGGCCACACACGGCAACTCTTCCCGTGGCCTCGAAGTGCTGACATTGCCTGAAGCGGATGTGGCCGATGCCAAGCGATGGCTGGCCAACAATGGCGATCGTATAGAGATAGGTGTCAAGGAGACGAGCGACAAACTCTACATCGAGTGCCACTGTGTCGCAGGCGGGCATTCGTCGGTGGCAGTCATCTCTTGGCGCCACACGAACTTCATCTTCCTCAAACGCGACGACCAGGTGCTTCTCGACCATAAGCAGGGACTCTTCCAGCAGGCCGAAGAAGACCTCGACCCGACGGTGGAGAACCGTCAGCGTCTCGACCTGACGGCACGCATGGTCTACGACTATGCCACAACGGCACCCTTGGAGGAACTTGCGTTCTTGCGCGAGACGGTGGACTACAACGTCGCCGCATCGGAATGCGGACAGGAGGGAATGGGTCTGCATACGGGACAGATTCTGATGGAGCAGAGCCATGGCGACACTGTACACACCGTGGTGGCTCGCACTGTGGCCGCCAGCGATGCACGCATGGACGGATGCACCAAGCCTATTTACAGCAACTCGGGGTCGGGCAACCAGGGTATCGCCTGCACCCTGCCGCCCTATTTCTACGGCAAGATGCGCGGTTGCAGCGACGAGCAGATTCTCCGTGCGCTGACGATGAGCCACTTGATGTCTATTTATATCAAGCGTGGCATCGGGCGCTTGAGCGCACTTTGCGGCATTGTCAATGCTACCATGGGAGTCAGCGCAGCGCTGACCTACTTGGAAGGAGGAACCTACGAGCAGGTGTGCTATGCGCTTAAGAACATGATCAACACCATTGCAGGCATGGTGTGCGACGGTGCCAAGCCCAGCTGTGCGCTGAAGATGAGCGTGGGCCTCTACAGTGCCTTCGTATGTTCCGAGTTGGCCATGCACGACCGTGTGGTGGACCGCACCGACGGCCTCAGCGAGAGCGACATCGATTGCTCCATACACAACCTCGGCCGTCTCGGCAAAGAAGGCATGAACCAGACCGACGACTGCATCCTCGACATCATGACCCACAAGAAATAAGACCACTTCAACCGATAGGTGTTGATAACTTTATCTGCTATCGGGTGGCCAGTAACAAAAAAATACCTATTTTTGCAAATCGAATTTTAACGCAATAAAGCAGAGTTTATGGACAACAAAGAGCAAAGAAAAGAAGAGCTGTACAGTCAGGCCATCCCCGCCGGAAAGCGCAGATATTTCTTCGATGTGAAAGAAACCCGCGGTGGCGACAAGTTCATCACCATCACCGAGAGCCGCAAACTTTTCGACAACAACACGGGCGAAGTATACTTCGAGAAAAACAAGATGTTCCTCTACAAGGAGGACTTCGACAAGTTCCGTCAAGGTCTCGACAACGCCTTCTCGTTCATCGAGACGGGCATCGTTCCGCCGCCTGTCGTGGTGGAGGACAACTGGCACAGCGAGAACGGCGAAAGCAGACTTGACGAGATTGACTTTAAGTTCTAACCTGCGATGGCAAAGATAATATCTGTGGCCAATCAGAAGGGCGGGGTGGGGAAGACCACCACGGCGGTGAACCTCAGCGCCGCGCTGGCGGTGTTGGAAAAGAAGGTGCTGCTGGTGGACTGCGACCCCCAGGCCAACGCCTCCTCCGGCCTTGGTCTCAACCCCGACGAGTTGGAGAAGAGTGTGTATGACTGCATCCTCGGACAGGCACAGGTGCAAGATGTCATCTTCGAGACCGATACCCCCAACCTCGACCTGCTGCCCACGCGCATCGACCGTGTGGGCGCCGAGGTGGAACTCATCAACGAGAAAGGCCGCGAGCAGTTCCTCGCCAGGGCGTTGGCTCCGGTGAAGGACAACTATGACTTCATCATCATCGACTGCTCGCCATCGCTGGGACTCATCACCATCAACGCCCTCACGGCATCGGACTCTGTCATCATCCCCATCCAGAGCGAATACTTCGCCCTCGAGGGTCTGGGCAAGCTCCTCAACACCGTGCGTATCGTGCAGACCCGCCTCAACCCCGGCCTCTCCATCGAAGGACTTCTCATCACGATGTATGACAACCGCCTCCGTCTGGCACGTCAGGTGGTGGAGGATGTGCGGAGCCATTTCAAACAGATGGTTTTCAACACACTCATCTACCGCAACACCAAACTTGCCGAGGCTCCCTCCTACGGGAAGAGCATCATCATGCACGATGCCGCCTCGACGGGTGCCGTCAACTACCTCAATTTGGCGCAAGAGATTCTTGTGAGAAACAGTACACAAAAATAACAGTATGACTAACAAAAAGAGTGGAGGCCTGGGGCGCGGACTGAGTTCTATCCTGCCCGACACCAAGGAGTTCGAGGTGTCGAACACCGTGACGGCGGCCATCAGTACCATACCCCTCGACAAGATTGAAGCCAACCCCTACCAGCCCCGCAAGGAGTTTGCCCCCGAGGCCCTGGAGGAGTTGGCGCAGTCCATCCGTCAGCAGGGAGTCATCACGCCTGTCACCGTACGCAAGATGCCCGACGGAACCTACCAGCTCATCGCCGGCGAGCGCCGCTGCCGAGCCTCCCAGCTGGCGGGTCTCATGGAGGTGCCTGCCTATGTGCGTGTGGCTACCGACAACCAGATGATGGAGATGGCACTTGTGGAGAACATCCAGCGCGAGAACCTCAACGCCATGGAGGTGGCGCTGGCCTACAAGGCCCTCATCGAGGAGTGCCGACTGACCCACGACCAACTCAGCGAGAAAGTGGGCAAGAACCGCTCCACCATCACAAACTACCTCCGCCTGCTCAACCTGCCTGCCGAGACTCAGTTGGCCCTCAGCAACGACCAGATCAGCATGGCTCATGCCCGTGCCCTGGCAGGGGTGGAGGACGTCACACTCCATCTGGAAATTCTCCATGCCATCATCGACCGCCATCTCTCTGTGCATCAAGCCGAGGAGATGGCCAAGAACGCCAAGAAGAAGCCTGTCGTCGCTGTCAAGAAACGGGGCGAGCTGCCTGCCGTGCATGCCGCGGCGCAGAGCCGCCTGAAGGATTATCTCCAGTCTTCCGTGGAAATCAAGCGCTCGCAGCGCGGCAAGGGTTCGCTGACCATCCTTTTCAACTCCGACAGCGACTTCGACCGCATCATGTCCCTGTTGGAAACAAAGGGAGGCAAATGAGCGTCACAACGAGAGACAGAGGGAAAGGTGTGCCGATGATTGTCGGTATGCTTTTCCTTCTTCTTTTTTCGGCCATGCCTTCGATGAAAGCCATGGCGCAGGACACCACCTTCACTCCGTCAGTCGTCACGCCTGCCAACGCTGTCGTTTCTGTGGTGGTTGAGGAGCATTCGGCTCGCAAGGCACTGCTGTGGTCGCTGCTGCCTGGCGGCGGCCAGGTCTACAACGGCCAGGCCTGGAAAGTACCCGTCATCTATGGCGCTTTTGCCGGCATGGGCTATGCCATACACTACTACTACTCGCGCATGACAATGTTCAAGGACGAGTATCTCTATCGCGTCAACAACGGCGGTGCCACCAACCTCGACGACTATGCATCCTATCCCACGTCGAACATCTACAACCTCTACAACTCATACAACCGCAATTTCCAGCTCATGGTGATTATCACCGTGGGCATATATGCCCTCAATCTGGTCGATGCCTACGTCTTCGGCCACCTCTACGACTTCCAGATCAGCGATGATCTCTCGCTCTCCCTTTCTCCGAGCCTGCTGCCAACCCCCGGGGGATTCCAGCCCTCCTTCGGCCTCACCCTCAGCTTTTGAAAAAAATAATCTCTTGCCGACATAAAATAAAATAAGATAGTAACACGTTAATATAAGCAAACAAAAATCAATCACACATGATGAATTCACTCCTTATGATTCAGAGCGATTCTGCCGTGCAGACGGCAGTGGAGACTGTCGCCGCCCCGGCGGAGAGCCAGAGCATGACCCTCTGGCAGATGGCTGCGAGCGGCGGATGGATTATGCTTGTGCTGGGCCTTTTGCTGGTGCTGGCAGTCTACATCTTTGTCGAACGCTACATCACCCTCAGCGCCGCCCTCAAAGGCGAGGCCGACAATGTCTTCATGAAGAACATCCGCCAATATGTCCATGAGGGCAACCTCGACGAGGCTCGCAGCCTCGCCAAGCAGACCTCCACACCGCTGGGACGCATGATTGACAAGGGTTTCTCGCGTCTTGGCCGTCCGTTGCCCGACATCCAGGCTGCTATCGAGAACGAAGGCAAGCTGGAGGTCGCCAACCTCGAAAAACGCGTCTCCATGGTGGCCACCGTGGCCTCCTTGGGACCCATGCTCGGCTTCCTCGGCACCGTCACCGGCATGATCACTGCCTTCCAGGACATGTCGCATGCCGGCAACAACATCAGCATCCAGACCCTCTCCGACGGCATCTCCACAGCCATGGTCACCACCGTCGGCGGTCTCATCGTCGGCATCATCTGCTATTTCCTCTACAATCTCCTCGTCACCCGCATCAACAAGGTGGTCTTCGAACTTGAGGTCCGCGCCAACGAATTCATGGATCTCCTCCACGAACCCGCCTGAACGGCAGGGGAGTGGACTGTCTCCGCTGCAACACGAAAAAACGCATAACCTTGCAACCGTTATGATCAACCTACAGAATCAAATCAAGATAGAGAACTCGTCGTCGAGCATGAGCGACCTGGTCTTCCTGTTGCTCATCTTTTTCATGATCACCTCCACGCTCATCAGCCCTAACGCCATTCCCCTCCTGCTGCCAGAGAGCAGCAGCGAGACGCGTGTCAAGCAGGACGTGACGGTATATATCGACGACGCTTTCAACTTCTACATCGGCACCGAGCCTGTCACCGTCGCCAACCTCAAGGATGGCCTCGCCGCGCAGCTGGCCGCCAACGCTGAGGACGGTGTGGTTCTCCGCGCCGACAAGACCGTTCCCGTGGAGCATGTGGTCACCGTTATCGACGCCGTCAATGCCGTCAACAACGCCACCGGCGCCAACCACAAAGTCATCCTGGCCACGTCGCCCAAGCAGCAGTAATAAACAATCCAAAAGAGCAGAAACCATGTCAACCAAGGTCAAATCCGCCATCGCCACCTTCGCCTTCGTCGTGCTGCTCGTCCTGCTGATGTTCTTCGTCAGTGGCTATCGCTACGTGCCGCCTACGCCGCCCCCTCCCGAAGAGGGTGTAGAGGTGTCGCTGGGCGACAGCGACTTCGGCTCCGGCGAAAGCCCTGACCCTGCCAGCCAGGCTGCCAGCTATGCCCCACCCGCCGCACAGCAGCAGGTGGCCACGCAGAACAGCCAGCCCTCCATCCCCGTGCATTCGTCGCCCAACCCCGGCAACATCACCAACCCCGCCGCCGTGCAGCAGCCTGTGGTGGAGAACAAGGAACCGGAAATCAACAGGAACGCCCTCTTCCCAGGCAAACGCAACCAGCAGAGCGGCACCGGCAGCAAAGGCGACAGCCAGGGACAGGGCAACCAGGGCAGTCCCAACGGCACCCCCAACAGTTCCAACTACACCGGCAACGGCGGCACTGGAGGCAACTACAGCCTCAAGGGCCGCAGTGCTGTGTCGCTCCCCAAACCGGACTACAACTCCAACCAGCAGGGCAAGGTCGTTGTCCGCATCTGGGTCAACCAGCGTGGCGAGGTGACGCGCGTCGAGGCTCCCTACCAGGGGTCCACCGTCACCACGGGTCGCCTCGTCGAACAAGCCAAGGCTGCCGCCCGCCGCGCCCGCTTCAACGCATCCACCGACTCGCCCGAAGAGCAGATCGGCACCATCACCTATAAGTTCGAGACGGGATTATGAGACTCGACAAATACCTCTGGGCCGTGCGCCTCTACAAGACGCGCTCCATTGCCGCCGATGCCTGCGCCAACGGTCGTGTAAAACTTATGGCCGATGGCCGCGAACTCAAACCATCCCACGATGTCAAGGTTGGCGAGCGCTATGGCCTCAACCTCGACGGCCTGCACAAGGAGGTCGAGGTGCTGTCGCTGCCGCCCAACCGCGTCGGCGCCCCTTTGGTGCAGGGGTTCATGATCGACCGCACCCCTGAAGAGGAATACGAGCGCATACGGATGGCGCGCCAGTATGTCTTCGAGAAACGTGACCGCGGCGTCGGCCGCCCCACCAAGCGCGAGCGCCGCGAGATAGAGGAATTCAAGTACAAGTAAGAAAAATCCAAAAAATAAAAATATTTTTCCTGACGTTGTGCAATAAAAAATATTCATTCAGTACCTAATTACGATTCGAGCCAGTGGAAGACAAAGAGATAGTCGAAAAAATCCTTGCCGGCGACACCGAACAGTACGCCGAGATAGTGCGACGCTACCAGCAAATCGTGGCAAACCTCAGCTACAAGCTCTGCGGCACCCGCTTGGAGGTAGAAGAAGTGACACAGCAAGTATTCGTCGAACTCTATACGGCCCTGCCGCGCTTCCGCTTCGATTCGAAACTGAGTTCTTTCATCTATCGCATCACCGTCAACGTGGTCTGCAAGATGCTCAACCGCAGCAAGCGCTACGTGAGCACCGACCAGTATGAGAACCGCCCCGAAGAGCCGTCGACGGACCGCAACGCCGAGCAGCAGATTATCCACTCCGAGCAGCTCGAGGCCCTGCGCGCCGCCATAGGCCACCTCAAGGACGAGCAACGCACCGCTCTGGTGCTCTACACTTTCGAGGACTTCTCCTACCAGCAGATTGCCGACGTCATGCAGTGTTCCCTCGCCAAGGTGGAATCGCTCATCTTCCGCGCGAAAAAGAACCTGGCCAAGGTGATGAAACGATGAACTCCCTCCTTCGGGTCGCGAATCGCAAAAAAAAGGTAAAAAAACGAAAATGAATATAGAAGAACAACTACAGCAACTCTCCCGGCAGACCTGCCCGCAGCAGGTCGACGTGGTCGATGCCGTGATGGCGCAGGTGCGCCGGCACCCCTACCTGCGGCCCGTCCACAAGAACACCGCCGTATGGCGTGCCGCAGCCCTCACCGCCGCCGCCGCCGTGGCCGCCATCGTGGTCTTCAATGTGGCCACCGTCCACTCCTACGACGAGGACCAGATAAGCGAGATGATGGCCTACGTGTCCGACTACGACTCCTACCTCTCTGTGGAGTCCGCTGCCGAACCTTTCGACTACATCTACGGCGACCTTGAAACAGATGATTAACCTTTTTTAAAACACAACGTCATGAAAAAGATTTTCTTAACAGCAGCCCTCGCAGCTTTCTTGCTGCCCGGCACCGCCGCCTTTGCCCAACAGCAGAAGCGCGAACACAAGGCTCCCAAGCCCAGACCCGAAATCACCGAGATTGTCCACGACCTCAGTTCGGGACAGAAGAGCAAACTCGACGCCATCTCGAAGGAATCGAAGGAGCGTATCAGCAAGCTGCGTCGCGACCAGCGTTCCGTGCGCGACAGCATCGAGAGCCTCATGGAAGCCGACGGCGACCAGAGCCGCGCACTCTATCCGCTCTTCGACCGCGAGGCCCGCCTGCAGGCCGAGATCTCGCGCGAGATGTATGCCACCAAGCTCCGTTTCGACGAAGTGCTCAACGACGAGCAACGTGCCGAGCTGAAGGCTGCGCACAAGCGTCCCCACCATCCCCGCAAGAACAAAAAGAAGTAAGCCGAAGGCGCAACAGCCTTTCTGCCCTTCAGGGGGCGGCAGAATGATGTCCATCAACATTCTGCCGCCCCCTTTTTCTATAATATTCGCAACGGTTTCCACCCGGAGAGGCAGTTTCCGGCAAAACCACGGAATCCCCCTGTCAAGGGCATACCAACACCATATCATCTCCTACTGAGGTAGGAGTTGGTAGGGTGTTGGTAGGGTGATGGTATGGAGTTGATACGGTGTTGGTGCCTATTTGATGCTGACTATCAATGTTTTATATGTTTGTTTTTTGCGTAATGCGCTGTAAACATGCATTTTGAGTGTCAAAAAAACGTTGTAACCTGCTGATTTCCAATTTTGGTTTTCAGGGGGTACTTGGGATGTCTTCCGGGTCGAAAAAAAAAGAAAAAAATAATGTTTGTTTGCTTTTTTTCGGAAAAAGTTGTATGTTTGCAGATGATGGATTGAGGTGTGTGATTATTTAAAGCGTTGTGTGATAATTTATTAACCATGAAAATATGAAACGCCAAACTCTTTTTTGGGTAATTGTGGCCCTGCTGTCCTTCGTGGCGGTGCAGAATAGTGCAACAGGGCTATGTAGTTCGTATGATGTGAAAAGATATGAATATCAAATAAGTGAAATATGCAGATGAGATTTTTAATAACGGCCTTTTTGGTTGTGGCGGTGCAGTCGGTGGTTGTGGCGCAGGCCAATGTGAATCAAAGGGATACGCTGTGCAGATATCCTTTCTTCCACAACCCATACCTGCACGAGACGGGCGATATCGGGGATTCTGTACAATGTACTGTGTGTTATAATTGGGGAGAAAAGCCTTTTTTCGGATATGGATATACAGAAGAAGGTTTACCGTTTGGCACTCCGTATAATTATGATATCCACGATATTCCAGCGGCCTACGGGTATCCGAACGACACCACCCTCAAGGTTTTGGGAGTGGCCGTAAAACCAGTGATGTTGTTGCAGTATGCTGACTCGGTGATCCTGTATGACGAGAATATGAACATCCTCGGCAGCGTGTGGTGCGATCGTGACTTTTGGCAATCGGATCCGTATTCGGACACGACGTGTCATTTCTTTTTCATTCCCGGTATAGTGAATCAGTCGAGAGGTTCAAACCGCTGCGTCTACTCAATTTTAAATTATGTGCCAGGGGAGTATGGCCTGTTTTTTTATTTTTTCGATGAACCTGTGTATGTAAAGGGGAATTATTATCTGGAACCCAGAGAACATAGTCATTACGCATCAGATTGTTCAACCATTGTGGAGTATCACGATCCGCCGTATCATTTCTCCCCGATACCCCTCAGGATCAAAAACGGGCCTGGCGGCACGTGGACGGACACCGTTGTGTACCGCATTGTGCCGCCGATGTTTCTGATCATAGAGCGCGAGTGCCACGATGTGGAGGGAGTGCGGATTATGTGGGACGAGTGGGGGTGCCTGAATGTGTCGTGGGACAGCTCGGAGCGCCAGACGCAGTGGGTGCTGGAGCTGACGGGACCCGACGGGGTGCGGCTGGACACGGTGGACAGCTGCCGCCACAGCTATTGCGGGCTGGACGGCATGAGCCACTACGATGTGCGGTTGCGGGCGCAGTGTGTCCAGCCGGGCGCCCGCACGTGGAGCAACTGGACGGAGTCCTATCCGACGGGCAACCTGTCGGCGGACGAGGTCGTAGACGGGGAGCACCGGCTAACGCTGTGGCCGAACCCTGCGGAGGACTATGTGGATGTGGACCTTGGGGGCGGAGCCTGGTGCATGGAGGGTGGAGAGCTGACGGTGGTGGACGGTGCGGGTCGCGTGGTGATGCGCGAGAGCGTGAAGTCCGGGGAGGGCCGCCACAGGCTGTCGACGGCGTCGCTGCCGCACGGCAGTTACCATGTGAGGCTGACGTCGCCGGAAGGTGTCTTCGGACGCACACTCCTCGTGAAGTGAATGAAGAGAAGGAAGAATGAGGAGTGAAGAATCGGCAGGCGCGGTTTTTGTACTACGTCAGCCCTTTTCCCTTGTTGCGGTGAAAAATTCTTCATTCTTCATTTTTCGTTTTTTGTGGTATTGTTTTTTTTAGTATATTTGCATTCTACGGCACAGAGAGTTGCCGTGCATAATATATTGAAATAAAATGGAGTATAATTTCAGCGAGATTGAGCCGAGATGGCAAAAATACTGGCGCGAGCATGGGGTGTACCATGTGGAGAACGCCAATGAGGGGCTGTCGCGGCCGCATTTTTATGTTTTGGACATGTTTCCCTATCCGTCGGGGGCGGGTCTCCATGTGGGGCATCCGCTGGGCTATATAGCGAGTGACATTTATGCGCGCTACAAGCGTCTGCAGGGCTACAATGTGCTGCATCCGATGGGCTATGACGCCTACGGCCTGCCCGCTGAGCAGTACGCCATCCAGACGGGTCAGCACCCGGCGGTGACGACGGAGATGAACATAGAGCGCTATCGCGAGCAGCTGGACAAGATAGGTTTCAGTTTCGACTGGGACCGCGAGGTGCGGACTTGCGACCCGAAGTATTACAAATGGACTCAGTGGACTTTTATCCAGCTTTTCAACCATTACTATGACAACACACTGCGCAAGGCCATGCCGACAGCGGACCTGGAGAAGCGTTTTGCGGAGCGCGGCAGCGAGGGACTCGACGCCGCTTGCACAGAGGCGCTGGCTTTCACAGCCGAGGAATGGAACGGATGGGACGAGGCGAAGCGGCGTCAGGTGCTGATGAACTACCGCCTGGCCTATCTGGCCGACATCCCGGTGAACTGGTGTGCCGAGTTGGGCACGGTGCTGGCCAACGACGAGGTGGTGAACGGTCTGAGTGTGCGTGGCGGCTATCCTGTGGAGCGGCGGCTGATGAAGCAGTGGAGCCTGCGGATTACGGCATACGCGCAGCGTCTGGTGGACGGGCTGGAGCAGGTGGACTGGACGGATTCGCTGAAGGAAATCCAGCGCAACTGGATTGGCCGGAGTGAGGGTGCGGCGGTGAACTTCAGAGTGGAGGGGGGAGAATGGACAATGGAGATTTTCACCACCCGGCCCGACACGATTTTCGGTGTGACGTTTATGGTGCTCTGTCCGGAGCATGAGTTGATAGAGAGTCTGACCACGCCGGAGCAGAAGGCGGAGGTGGAGGCCTACGTGAGCTGGGCCAAGAACCGGTCGGAGCGCGAGCGTCAGGCGGAGGTGAAGAGGGTGAGCGGTGTGTTCACCGGTTCCTATGCTGTCAACCCGCTGACGGAGGAGAAGATACCGATCTGGGTTAGCGACTATGTTCTGGCGGGCTATGGCACGGGTGCCATCATGGCGGTGCCGGCGCATGACAGCCGCGACTTTGCCTTTGCGAAGCATTTCGGCCTGCCGATACGTCAGGTGGTGAGTTTGGAGAAGGACGTTGTGAGCGACCCCGCGATGTGGACGGAGAGCATGGACTCCAAGACGGGCTACTCCGTCAACAGCGGTTTTGTGACGGGCATGAAGGTGAAGGAGGCCATGGCCGCCGTCATCGACAAGATAGAGGCTCTTGGCATCGGCCACCGCACGGTGAACTACCGTCTGCGCGACGCCATCTTCAGCCGCCAGCGATACTGGGGCGAGCCTTTCCCGATCTATTATAAAGAGTCGAAGAGCGGGGCATCCGCTGTTCCCTATACGATTCCTGAGGAGTGCCTGCCGCTGGAACTTCCGGAGGTGAGCGATTTCAAGCCTACGGCCACTGGCGAGCCTCCGCTGGGTCACGCACAGCAGTGGGCCTGGGACGAGGCAAACCGTCGCGTGGTGGACAAGGACCTGATAGACAACGAGACGGTCTACCCTTTGGAATTGAGCACCATGCCGGGTTTTGCGGGCAGCAGCGGCTACTATCTGCGCTATATGGATCCGCGGAACGACAAGGAGTATTTCTCCGAGCAGGCCGTGGACTACTGGCAGAACGTAGACCTCTATGTTGGCGGCGCGGAACACGGCACGGGGCACCTCATCTACGCCCGATTCTGGAACAAGTTCCTCTTCGACCTCGGCCTGGCCAAGAAAGAAGAGCCATTCCAGAAGCTTGTCAACCAGGGCATGATTCAGGGACGGTCGAACTTCGTATATCGCTCGAAACAGGACAACGGTCTCTTTGTCTCGAAGGGGCTGATAAAGAATATGGACGACGTTACGCCCATCCACGTGGACATCAACATTGTGGACAACGATGTGCTCGACGTGGAACGGTTCCGCCAGTGGCGGCCGGAATTCGCGGAGGCCCGTTTCGAGCTGGAAGAGGGCAAGTATGTGTGCGGATGGGAGGTGGAGAAGATGAGCAAGAGCATGTTCAATGTGCAGAATCCCGACGACCTCGTGGCGCGCTACGGCGCCGACACTCTGAGGCTCTACGAGATGTTCCTCGGTCCCGTGGAGCAGGCCAAGCCGTGGGACACGAAGGGCATTGAGGGTGTGCACAGGTTCCTGAAGAAGTTCTGGCGTCTCTTTGAGGGGCTGAACGACGATGCTCCGACCAAGGAGGAACTGAAAGTGCTGCACCAGACCATCAAGAAGATTACGGACGACATCGAGCGCTTCTCGTTCAATACGTCGGTCTCTACGTTCATGATCTGTACGAACACGCTGACGGAACTGAAATGCGGCAAGCGGGAGGTGCTGAAACCTATCGTGGTGCTCATTGCGCCGTTTGCGCCCCACATGGCTGAAGAGTTGTGGCACCAGATGGGCGAGGAAGGCACTGTGTGTGCCGCGCACTGGCCGCAATACGACCCTCAGCTGATGGCAGAGGATACGGTGAAGTATCCGGTGCAGTTCAACGGCAAGATGCGCTTCATGATGGAGCTGCCGGCCTCCTGTACGCAGGAGGAGGCGGTGGCGGCGGTCAAGGCCGCCCCGGAAAGCGCAAAGTGGTTGAACGGCGCCGAACCCAAGAAAGTCGTCTTCGTGCCGAAGAAGATTATCAATATTGTGGTGTGAGTTGTGGTTTTTGAACTAAAAGTACATAGTGTCTCACTAAAATACAACTAATAAAAATAATGCTGAGTAGACATTTTTTGAGGAGCAAGGTGCTGCAGGCGGTGTATGCCGGGCGCTGTGAGGAGGTGGACAACATCGGAGTGAGCCGAGATTTCGACTATCACATCGGCAAGTTGAACGAACTGGGAGTGCTTCAAGTGCTTCTGCTTCCGCGAATCGTGGAGGCGGGACAGGGCGTGATGGAAGAAGGGAAGAAGAAGTTCCGTCCTTCGGAAGAGGAACGCAATCCGAGCATGAAGCTTGTGGAGAACGAGTTCATCCGCAGGATGGCGGACAACTTCGAATTGAAGAAGCATGCGGAAAAGTGGGGCGGATGCTGGGACCTGCACGAGGACCTGGTGAGAGAGGCGTTCCTGGAGTTCCGCAAGCGCGACGAGTATAAGAAATATGTGAACGACGAGGAGCATACCTTCGAGAAGGACAAGGAGTTTGCCATCTTGATGTTCCGCTATCTGATGAACCGCGAGGCGCTGAGGACGGTGTTGGGGGAGAGAAGCCTGTTGTGGGAGGACGATTTTGACCAGATAGCACAGTATAACTTCATGATGCTGAAGACGCTGACGGAGGAGGATTTCGACGAGGCGATGATGTGGCCAGTGATGTACGACAAGAGGGTTGAGAAGGATGAGGCCGACATGGTTTTCGCGCGTCAGCTGCTGCGCGACACGATGGCTTTGCGCGACGAGGCGGAAGAGCTGATCAAAAGTCACCTGCAGGGATGGGAGTTCGAGAGAGTGTCGAGGATGGATGTGCTGCTGATCAACATGGCAGTGGCCGAACTGACGGGTTGCCCGTCGATTCCCGAGAAGGTGACAGTGGACGAATACATCGAACTGTCTAAGGAATTTAGTTCAGACCGTAGCAAGTTGTTTATCAATGGTATATTGGATAAACTGGTGTCCGAGTTGCGCTCGAAGGGGCGCATCAACAAGAGCGGACGTGGGCTGATAGATAATTGAGAGGTGTGGGAGGCCGTTTGCGGAGTCATGCACCGCGAAGAATGGAATGCCTTTGGAAGCGGTGTCTCACACAACGAAGGAGATGGAGAGCAAACAGACTAATAATTGACATATAAAGAGAAAAAAATGAAGAACGTGATTCTGTCATGGAAAGGAGCAGGGCTGCTTGTGTGCCAAATGGCTTTGGTGGCAATGCTGACGCTGACGGGCTGCAGCAGCAAGGGAGAGACGGTGGATGTGGACCTTATCAACAATCCCAACAGTGCGTCGGGCTACGACGAGAGTGCCAAGATGCCTGTGATTACCTTCGACCAGGACCTGCATGATTTCGGTCGTCTGTCGGAAGGGGAGAATATCAGCTACAGCTTCCATTTCCGCAACACCGGCAATGCCGACCTGATTATCAGCGGGTGCGGTGCCACATGTGGATGTACGGTGGCGAGCTATCCGAAAAACCGTATCGCTCCCGGCGACGACGGCTATATCACCGTTTCGTTCAACAGTTCGGGAAAGAGTGGACAGCAGTATCAAGAAGTGACGGTGATGAGCAACGCGCAGCCGGCGCGCGCCAAGTTGCGCATCACTGCCCAAGTGGGGAGATGATGGGTGGAGAGTGTGAACACCATGTCAACATAATGGAATTCGTTAACAATTCAAAACAATATTTTATAACAGACAGAATTTACGACAATGAAATTGACACAGTTTATTCTTTTGCAGGCCGAAGGCCAGCAGCCGGGCGGTATGGGAAGCTCGATGATTTTCATCATCCTCATTCTTGTAGTGATGTGGGTGTTGATGCTGCGACCGCAGCGCAAGAAGGAGAAGGAGGAGCGCAAGTTCCGCGAAGGTCTCCAGAAGGGCAATCGAGTGCTGTTTTCGGGTGGCATCTACGGAAAGGTACACTCCGTCGGCACCACCACGGTGGAAGTGGAGGTGGCCAACGGCGTGGTGATGACTGTCGAGAAGAGCATGGTGCAGCCTGCTCCCGAAAGCAAGGACGAGGAGAAGAAATAAATCCAACTCTATGCGTGGCAGGCAGATACGCACTTTTCTGGTGATATTGTCGCTGACTACTTTGGTGTGGGCGGCTGTCGTCATGTCGGAAGACAAGGAGTATCTGTTTGCCGTGAGAGTGGAGATGGAAGGCTTCGATGCCAAGCGTTTCGCGGTGGTGGAGGCCGACTCGTCGGTCACGCTTTTCGTGGAATCATCGGGGTTCAACGCTATGCTGATGAGTCTGCGGCGTGATCCAACGGTATTGAATGTCAATATGAAAGGCGAGTCGGTCAGGGACTATACGCGTCGGAACGACAGCGGTGTGGAACAGCATCGATCGGTAGCTGTTGCCGACCTCTCTGCCGAGGTTGCCAAGATGCTATCTGTCCACGGTCTGCGGCATATCGGCAGCGCCAAAGACTCCCTGTCTCTGGTGCTCTGTGAACGCGGAGTGCGTGTCTTCCGCCCATCGTTGGAGAAGTTGAAAATCAACTTCTCCGATGGCTACGGACTCTATGGAGATCCCAAGGTTGTACCCTCCACGGTGACGCTCTATGGTCCCGAGGAGGTGCTGGCATCTATCGCCGCTGTGGGCGTGGCACCCATGGAACTCGACAATGTTTCGGAGACGGGCATCCATCGTGTGCCGCTCGACTGCCAGTGGAAAACGCTTGGCGATGTACAGGCCTCTGTCGAAGCCATCGCGGTACAAATCCCTGTCCGCCGTCAGGTGGAGCGGAAGTTTACCGTGCCGGTGAAGGTGGTGGGCGCCGACACCTCGATGCACCTGCGTCTTTATCCCGAAAGGGTGACGCTCAGCGTATGGGTGGCACAGGACGACCTCGCAGCGGTCACCGCCGACCGTTTCAGCGTCTCGGTGGACATGGCAGACATACGCATGGGCTTGCCGAAACTGAAGGTTGACATCGACCGCTTCCCCACCAATGTCCGCGTCCGTAGCCTTGTACCGGAGGAGATAGAGTATGTTGTAATCCAATAGATATAACCCGATGAAGAAGGTTGGCATAACAGGCGGCATGGGGTGTGGGAAAAGCACTGTGCTCAATGAGTTCCGTAAGCTTGGCATTCCGTGTTTTGTCAGCGACATTGTGGCTGCGGGCTACTATTGTGATCCCGCCTTCCTCGACGACCTTCGCGCTCTGCTTGGCGACAGTGTCTTCGTGGCCGACGGCACCGCCGACAAGCGGGCTGTGGCGGCGCGGATTTTTGCCGACAGAAAGCTGCTTGAAGGACTCAACGCCTTGGTTCACCCTCGCGTGATGGACGATTTCGACACTTTCTGCTCCCGCCATTCCGGCGCGCCCTACGTGCTTTTCGAGAGTGCCATCCTATTCGATTATGGTTTCGATCGCCTGATGGACAGCGTGGTATGTGTGTATCTCGACCTTGAAGAACGCCTTGCCCGGCTATCCTTGCGCGACAGCGCCAGCCGAGACCAACTCATGGCCCGCATAGACCACCAGCTCCCTGCCGAGGAGATGATGCGCCGGGCCGACTATGTAATCCTCAACTATGAAGGCAACCCTCGCGCCCGTCAGGTGGCCTTCGTCGATAAAAGCCTCAGACAGTGAACATCATTAAGAAAACCCTTGTCGCCGCATCGCTCCTGTTCGTGGCCTCCGTGGCTTCGGCCCAACAGATACGCCCTCTCGAACACACTCCCCACTTCGATTCCAGAGGCTACACGTTCTTTGACCCTGAAGTGCGGTGGGTCGACTCCGTCCTCAACAGCATGTCGCTCGCCCAGCGCATCGCCCAGCTTATGGTGGTGCGTGTGCCGCTTAACCTCACAGACAAGCAGGCTGCGGAGTTCTCGCAGAAGATAAACGGCCTGGGAGTGGGAGGTGTGTGTTTCTTTGCTGGCACGGCAGAACGCCAAGTGGCCATCTCACGACGCCTGCAAGACGACGCCCAGGTGCCGCTTCTTGTATGCATCGACGGCGAGTGGGGGCTTGGTATGCGCCTCAAGGACGCATATTCCTTTCCTCGCAACGCCCGTTTCGGACTCCTCAGTCCCGATGCCGACAGCATTGTCTACCGTATGGGAGAAGAGATAGGCCGTCAATGCCGCGAGATGGGCATCCATGTCAACTTCGCCCCGGTGGTGGACATCAACTCCAACCCCAAGAACCCTGTCATAGGTACTCGCTCATTCGGTATCGACCGCGAGCGTGTCAGCCAGCTGGGAATCATGTACGCCCTTGGACAGCAGAGCCAAGGAGTCATTGCCACCGCCAAGCACTTCCCTGGCCACGGCGACACCGATGCCGACAGCCACTACGAGTTGCCCGTCATCAAGCACACGCGTGCCTATATCGATTCTGTGGACACCTATCCTTTCCGACAGCTCATCGAGGCGGGTGTCGAAGTGGTCATGGTGGCACACCTGCAGGTCAACGCCCTCGACGCAAACCGTCCCTCGTCGCTAAGCCCTGTGGTTGTCGACGGTCTGCTGCGCGGCGAATTGGGGTTCGACGGCCTGGTATTTACCGATGGTCTCGACATGAAAGGCGTCACCAACAGCTACGGCAATGGTCGTGGAGAACTGGCAGCGCTCCTGGCCGGCAACGACATCCTGCTGCTGCCGCCCGATGTGCCACAAGCCATCTCCGCTATCAGCCTTGCCGCCATGGAAAACGACAGTATCCGCGCCTTGGTCGACTATCACTGCCGCCGTGTCCTCAAAACCAAATATAGCCATGTGGTGCCTTTTATGAACGAGGAAATCCATGTCCCTGGACCCGAGCACAAGAACGTCTGCGACGACATCGTCCGCGACCTCAATCTGAATATTGATCGTTGTATCGACTCTATCGTCGACGGCGCCATCCGTGCTCACGCCACACCGGGTTGCCAGATTGCCGTCATGCACAAGGGACGCTTGGTGGTCAACCGTGCCTATGGCAACATCATGTACAATCCCGTCAGCGCCCGCGTCGAGCCTGCCACGGTCTATGACCTTGCCTCTCTCACCAAGGTCTGTGCCACCACGCTGGCCGTCATGAAACTATACGACGATGGCAAGCTCAAGCTCGACGACAGGCTCTCCAAATACCTGCCCTACCTGAAGAAGACCGACAAAAAGGATATCACCATCAAACAAGCCATGAGCCACTGCGCACGTCTCAAGGCCTTCGACGCCTACTGGCAGCAGACCACGGGCTACGATTCCATCCTTTCCCTTGTGGCTGCCAGCCCCCTCAACGACAAGGATGGATACCTTTACAGCGACCTCGGTTTCATGCTGCTCTCCGATGTCGTCCGTCGTATCAGCGGCATGCCTCTCGACGAATATGTCATGCAGAATTTCTATCAGCCCATGGGACTCACTCACACACGTTTCAACCCAATGAGCTGCGATACCTGCCTCTTCCACTTCGCTCCCACCGAAGCCAGCGACCGCGCCAACATCGGCGGCTATATCATGGGCGTAGTCCACGATCCCAACGCCTATGCCATGGGTGGCGTCAGCGGCCATGCGGGACTTTTCTCCACTGCCGAGGAGGTGGCGCGTTTGATGCAGATGCTCCTCAATGGTGGCGAGCTTGATGGTCGCCGCTACCTCAGAGCGTCCACCGTCGAGACCTTCACCGCCCGCCACTTTGAGAAACAGGGCAACCGTCGCGCCCTGGGCTTCGACAAGCAGTTGTTCAACCCCTCAAAGAGCGGCCAGACTGCTCCAGAGGCCTCTCAAGCTTCCTATGGACACACGGGGTTTACAGGCACCATGGTATGGGTCGACCCGGAATACGACCTCGTCTTCGTCTTTCTCTCCAACCGCGTCCATCCCTCTGCCAGCCCTAACCTGCTGGCGCAGATGAACGTACGCACCGAAATACAGTCTGTCATCTATCATATTTTGAAAAAATAATCTGCCAGTGCGGCAAATGCATGTGGCAAAACAGGAGACATAGAAATGGGAAAATATGCAAAATGGATATTCGCCGGCCTCGGCTGGGCCATCTCTGGCGGCAGCCCTATCGGCGCCCTTCTTGGCTATGCAGTCGGCAAGCGGCTTTTTTCGGACGACAGCCAGCAGATTGGCTCCAACAGTACCCAGGGCTTCTCGTCGTTCGAAGGCCATCGCGGCCCTTATCGCAATACCGGCACCCAGGCCGACGTCAACGTGGCTCTGATGGTACTCATCGCCGCCGTCATGAAGGCCGATGGTGCGGTGAAACGGAGCGAGTTGGATTTCGTCAAGCGATTCCTTCTTCAAAACTATGGTGAGGAGCGCGGCAAGGAGATGCTCAAACTACTTCAGCAGCTTGTGCAGCAGGATATTCCTATCGATCAGGTCTGTTCGCAAATCAAGGTCAACACCGACTATAACACGCGCTATCACATGGTCGACTTCCTCTTCGGCATCGGCGGTGCCGACGGTGAGTTCCACTCTACGGAAATCAACATGTTGCGTCTTATAGCGCAGTATCTCGGCATCTCGCAGAGCGACTACCGTTCCATCCACGAGCGTCATGTCGGCAGCCAATACAATGATGGGTATTCCAACGGCTACAGTGGTGGTGGCTCTCCGCGATCCTCTTATTCGAAAGACCCCTATCGGGTTCTCGGCATCAGCAGCGACGCCACTGACGATGAGGTACGCAAGGCTTATCGCAAGATGGCCATGAAGTATCATCCCGACCGTGTGGCCGGCATGGGCGAGGAAATACAACGTAATGCGGCCGACCAAATGAAGGAAATCAACCAAGCCTACGACGAAATCAAACATCGCCGTCCCAACCTCAAATAGGGTTGTTGGAACAGTGGGTTACAACCTTTGTCTTTGAACGTCAGTCTTTCATGAGGCCATCCGCTCGACGACGGTACCCACCAGTTGTCGCATCTGTGCGTGGTAGTTGTTGAGGAAGGTGCCGGATGGTCGGTTGGCGATGATGAGGCACACGGTCAGTGCCTCGTGACCGAGAAGGCGGCTGAATCCGTAGATGGCCGAGGTCTCCATTTCGAGGTTGGTCACAGGAGTTCCATCCCATTGGAAGGCGGCCAGTTTCTCATTGAGATTGTTGATGGCGGGATGGAGGCGGATGGTGCGTCCCTGAGGACCATAGAAGCCAGGGGCGGTGACGGTGATGCCGTGGTGCATGCCATAGCCCACATGGGTGAGCATTTTGGCACTGCCGCTGACGCAGTAGGGCGACGCCACGCGATGTCCGAACCCCATGTGCACCATGAAAGCCTGGTCCATGGCGGGCAGGGGAAAGTCCCACTCTCGGTAGTAATTCATCAATCCGTCCAGACCTATAGCGTAGCGGGCGGCGACATGGCTTCCGCATTCGATGTCGGCCTGTAGTGAGCCGCTGGTGCCGATGCGCACAAGTTGTAGGTGGCGGTCGCAGTGGTCTTCCCATTTGCCGTTTTCCACGTGCAGGGCGGCATCGAGTTCGGTGAGCACGATGTCAATGTTGTCGCAGCCCATGCCGGTGCTGAGGGCGGTGAGGCGTGTGCCGTGGTAGATGCCGGTGAGGGCGTGAATCTCGCGGTTTTCACTCTCGTATTCGACACTTTCAAAGATGTCTTTGAACATATTGACGCGACTGGGGTCGCCAACGAGCAGCACCTTGTCGGCCAAGGTGCTGCTGTCGAGGTGTATGTGGTAGAGTTTGCCGTCGGGGGCGAGGACTAATTCGCTGGCTTTCATTTTTCTGGATGGATTGTTTGTGGTGTTTATCTTTGACGTGTACCCGAAGTGGAGGCACTGCGGGTGCCAGAGGTTGTAGAGGCACTGCGGGTGGATGAGTTTGCTGTTGTCGTGGTTGCCCGCGAAGAAGAGGTTGTCGAGGTTGTGCTGGTGGCATTGCGGCTTGTAGTGGCTGTCGCGGTGCTTGTCGACGAGGCGTTGCGAGTGCTGGTTGATGGTGTGGCAGTTGTGTTTCTGGTGGTGGTGGAAGCACTCCGTGTAGTGGTGGTCGAGGTGCTGGGAGAGGAGGCACTGCTGCTGCGAGTGGCGCTGCTGCTACCTGTGGCACTGCTGCGTGTCGGAGTTGTGGATGGAGCCGAAGAGCCTGCGCGGGTGCTGCTCGACGTGGTGGCCGAGGAGGAACTGCTGCGGGTGCTGTTCGACGTGGTGGTCGAGGCGGAACTGCTGCGGGTGCTGTTCGACGTGGTGGTCGAGGCGGAACTGCTGCGGGTGCTGCTCGACGTGGTGGCCGTGGAGGAACTGCTGCGGCTGCTGTTCGACGTGGTAGCCGAGGCGGAACTGCTACGGGTGCTGCTCGACGTCGAAGGTGTGGCGGTGCTGTTGCGGCTTCCCGAGGTGGTGGTAGCAGAAGTGTTGTTGCGAGTGCCGGAAGTTGTGGGAATAGAGGTGCTGTTGCGAGTGCCAGAGTTGGGGGTGGAATGGTTCGTCGTGGTGGTGGGAATGTTTACAATCGGGCGGTCGTTGCCTGGTGTCCAGCGGTTTGTAGGCATGGGAGCAGGGGCAGAGGGTTGACGCATGTAGTAGTAGGGCAGGGGAGGAGGAGGAACTCCGGGACCGTAGGTGTAGGCAGGGGGCATCCATCCGTAGCGGTGGATTTCATAGTGGTAGGTGCGGGTATAGCCGGGACGGTGTGCCACGCGGACATAGGTGTTGTAGGGCGGTATGCGCCACACGATATTTGTTGGCACCCTCACATCGACGCGGAAGCGCAGATATTGTGCTGCGTTGTACATGCGACCGGCGCTGTATAGCCACACACATTGCAAGTCGATTGGCATATATATTTCGTCACCGGTGTAGGCGTCGTATCCATAAACCCATATTTCATAGTATGAGGAATTTACACGCTCCATCCACACGTCGTTGACCAATACGTAGGTCTCTATCTCGTAGTCGTAGCCGCAATAGATCATGATTTCGCGCTGCGTATTGAGGTAGTTTACGGTGCGGGCTGCCTGGCTGTAGGTGAAGTAGTGGATGGACCGAGCCGAAGCTCCCAGGCTCATCAGGACCATAACTACAATAATTGCAATTCGTTTCATAGGGCGTTATCTTTTAATTATTCATTATTTCAGTACTGCAAAAGTACAAAAACTTTTTCATTTGAGAAAAAAATATATGTGGCAAGGAGTATAAAATTGTAGAAAATATGAAATATTGACATTGGTTTTCAGTGTATTATGCTTTTTATGAAAAAATAATTTTGTAGAACCGCCTTTTTTTATTATTTTTGCCCCTGAGAATAATAATGGAATAATGACATGAAAACTGCGAAAAATATTTTTGTCGGCCTGATGGTTTGCGCGATGGTTTTTGCCTCTGCCGAAGTCCAGGCGCAAAACAATAAAAAGAACACAGCGAAAGCCAAAACCACGGCCACGACGAGCAAGAAGACCAAAAAAACTTCTACTCCGGAGCCTCCGCGTGTTGTCACCCTTCCGTCGAACAGCAACGACTGTCTCTTCGCCATTCCCTTGGAGATGGACAAGCCCTACGGCCCCACGACCGCTCCCGATGGTGCCGGACGCATCCAGGAAGTGGTGGCTGACAAGGCTCACCCTGACATCTTCGAGCGTGAACACAACTCCGTTTGGTACAAGTTTACTGTACCCTACAATGGCGAGCTGGAAATCAGCATCGCACAGCTGTCCGAGTGGGACGACTACGATTTTCTGGTCTACAGGAACACCGGCAGCTATTTCTCCAACCAGGTGATGCTCAACAAGGTGACACCCGTGGCCGTCAACCTTGCCGGTATTGACAGTGCCGCGATGTTCAACGCCGTGATGAAGGGTGGCCGCAACGACGGCAAGGCCAAGGCCGACCCCAAGCGCAAGAGCACCCCCACGCAGAATGGCAACCGCAAGGCGCAGGCCGACAACAAGCCCGCTTTCGAGCTGACGCCCGAGGCCAAGCCCACCATCGGCATGTTCCACGACGCCACCGACCGTATGCTCACCAAGAGCCAGAACGGCAAGTTCATCAAGTCCATACCTGTGCGCAAGGGCGAGGAATACTACATCGTCCTCGACAACTGCACCACCAACGGTCAGGGCCACATCATCACGGTCTCTGTCCATGTGGACGCCTACGAACCGCTCGTCCTCTTCTACGACAGGAAAGGACGCAAGTATGTCGACGTCGACCTCATGATTCTCGAACGCAGTGGCAAGGACACCGAGCGGCCCATCGTGCGCGACGAACACTATCGCGGCGGCAAGGTGAAGTTTGTCCCCGACTTCGGCTATCTTCTCTATGCCAAGCGCGATGGCTTCTTCTCCATCTATCGTGAGTTCAACTCACGCGACCTCATGATGCGCGACACCGTCATGGTCTTTGAGATGGAACGCACAGAGCGGGGTTCCACGTTCCAAATCAAGAACCTCGACTTCGAGGCGGGTGAGGCCACCCTCATCGGAAACTATGATTCTGTCTTGATGGACTACCTCATGATGTTCCGCAACCATCCCGATGTCAACTTCCTTGTCAAGAGTTATGTCCAGTCGTATGGCGTCGACATCGAGGCCGACATGCTCCTCTCGCTCGAACGCGCCAAGAGCATCAAGACCTGGTTCGTCAAGAATGGTATCGATGCCAAGCGCATCACCACGGCAGGTATGTCCAAGAATGAGATTAAACGTGCTGCGGCGGCTGCCCTCAACGAGAAAGGTGGTGGCTTCTCCATGGTGAAAGCCGAACTCATCATCACTGGCAAAGATGTGCAGTGATTGGCATTGAAAAGACTTTTTTGGATATTTTTGTAGGGAGACGTGTTTTTTTTACACGTCTCCTTGTTTAAACAAGAGAATGGTATGAAGCGATATTTTGTTTTA
>JAFVAM010000045.1 GCA_017480525.1 Bacteroidales bacterium
ATGCAGAGATGGTGAAACATCATGGTCTGATTGACGAACGAAGGCTTATTCGTCACCGTATGGTTTTTGGCTATTATCCGGATGTCGTGAACTCCAAAGGAGAGGAAATAGACGTATTGAGAGAACTGACAAACAGCTACCTGTATAAAGATATTTTCGCACTGGGAATAATAAAAAAGTACGACAAACTAGTCAAGCTTCTTCAGGCCTTGGCCTACCAGGTAGGGGCGCAGGTGTCCTACTCGGAACTCGCCTCATTGGTGGGCATTGATTCAAAAACCGTTGAAACCTATATTGACCTGCTGGAAAAGGCATATATCGTTTTCAGGCTTTATTCTTTTAGCAGGAATATGAAAAATGAGTTGAAACATTCTCGCAAGATTTATTTCTATGACAACGGTGTCAGGAACGCTGTCATAGGCATGTACACTCCCGTTGAAAACAGAAATGACGTAGGCGCTTTGTGGGAGAATTTCCTTGTGTCTGAAAGAGTGAAAAAGAATCAGTACAACAGGATTTGGTGCAACAGTTATTTCTGGCGTACGAAAGAACAAAACGAGATTGATTATATTGAGGAATATGACGGTAAGTTGTTTGCCTACGAATTCAAATTCAATCCACGAAAGGAAGCCAAGGTACCTATAGGATTTGCAAAAGCATATCCTGAGGCGGTTTTCAAAGAAATCACTCCCGCCAATATCGACGAGTTCCTTCTGTCGTGATGAGGCTTTCGACATTTACCAGTGACGAGTAGAGTCTGAAGAGATTCACCCCCAAAGCCAGACTGATGGCCAGCAGCTGTTGGGTGTCGATGGTTGATTTGAGTAATATCTTCTGTACGGTCCGCGGATGGACATGGATGCGGTCGGCGAGCCACTCTTCCAAATCGACTATCGCCAGTGGAGGGTCTCGATGAGGTGGTCGATGTCGCGCTGCATGTAGTCGATGGCCGGGGCGAGGGAGTCGTTGTTGGGGACGCGGTTGACGAAGAGGGCGCCACGGAGGAAATGGCTGGCGGAGTCGGTGGCGAAGAACTGGTAGGTGGAGGCTACCTTGCTGCCTTTGAGCCGCCATACCGTGGCGTGCACCGTGCCGTCGTCACTGTCGTAGTGGTGTTCGTCGACGCCCGTGGCGAACTGGTAGTGCTTCTCCATCATGCGCACCGAGGTGTCCACCTGTCCCCGCAGGCTGTCGGCACTGCGTAGGTGCTTGTAGGTGAGGTATATCACGCCGTCCCACTGCGGATAGTGAAGGTCCACCCAGCGTTCGCCTTTCGGCGCGTCTTTCTCCCCCCATTCGATGCACTCGTTGGCCTCGAAGATGAAGGGGAATGTTTTGTAGGGTTTGCCGTCGGCACTGCGAGTGGCGTTGTCGGCGAAGCGCATGGTGTCCAGCACGAAATAGTGGTGCTCCGGCAGGTCGATGCGCAGGTAGGCCTTGGGCTTGGGGGTATAGTCGTTGCCTCCTCCGCAGCCCGCCAGCAAAATGAAGAGTGAAAGAGAAAGCACGAAGAAAATGCCTCCGCCCTTCGCTGTCTGTATATTTCCAATATTCATAAACTTTAAACCTTTAACATTTAACCGATAAACAAAAAGCAGTATTTTAAACTAAAACCTTGACCTTTAACCTTTAAACCATAGCCTTTGACACTTGAGCTTTATTCTTTGACCATTAACGCGCAACCCTTTCAGTTTTTTTTCTTATCTTTGCACCCATGAACCGCCTGCAACATTTCCTGCGCGCCAAGACGCAGTTCAATCTCCACTCGCCCTTCGTCTATGGGCTTTACACCGAGGTGCTCTTCTCCCGTGCCGGAGGGGCGCCGAAGGGGCGCTTCGAGGAGGTGGTGTGGCGTTTGGAGCGTCACTATGGTGTCGAGGCCTCGCGTCTTGGCTCCACGGCAACGCTGCGCACTTCCGACGGCAATTTCCTCGTGGTCGACCATCCCCACCGCGACGAGACCCGCTGGCAGTCCTTCGTGGACAATCCGCGTTTCCAGGCCACCATCGACCTCTTCTCCGTGGGGCTTGCCGTGCAGAATCCCCGCCTCAGCAAGCAGCACTTCATCCTTCGCTAACCCATCTGTCGCCCGTCGAGCATCGGCACGAAGCTGTAGGCGCCGAACTTCTCCACCTTCCATTCGCCTTGCGCGGGACCGTTTTTGGTGATGCGCAGCATCTCCTGTTTGCCGTCCTCGTCGTCGAGAGGGATGACCATGATGCCGCCCTCCTTGAGCTGGTCCATCAGTGCCTGGGGTATCTCGCGGGCGCCACATGTGACGATGACGCGGTCGTAGGGGCCGTAGTTCACCTCGCGCAGCCCCTGGTAGCCGTCGCCGAGGTAGCAGCGCACACGCAGCCCCATGTCGGAAAGCAGTTTGCGCGTCCTGTCGAAGAGGCCTTTCTGGCGCTCGATGCTGAACACCTTGGCCCCCATGCGGCAAAGCACGGCGGACTGGTAGCCGCTTCCGGTGCCGATTTCCAGCACCTTCATGCCGGGCTGCAGGCAGAGGAGCTGGCTTTGCATGGCCACCGTCGAGGGGTGCGAGATGGTCTGCTCGCAGCCTATGTGCAGCGCGCGGTCCTCGTAGGCGAGGGCGTCGAAAGCACTGTCGATGAACCAGTGGCGTGGCACCTCGTCCATAGCCTTCAGCACTGCCTCGTCGGCGATGCCCTTGCGCCTCAAAGCGTCCACCATCTGGCGGCGCAGCCCTTTATGTTTGAATGAATCCTGTCGTGTCATTGCCTGTTGAATCCTTGAGCCACCAGTTCAATGGTGGTGTTCTGCGGCGTCACCATGACGCTGGGCATGCCTTTCTCGGTGACGTAGCCAATGATGTGGATGCCCTCCATGGTCTTGATTTTCTCGTAGTCCTTCTGCGCCACGGTGAAGAGCAGTTCGTAGTCCTTGCCGCCGTTGAGGGCGCAACTCACAGGGAGCATGTTCTTGCTCATCTCGGAGCACACGCGCGAGGTCTGGTAGTCGATGGGCAGGCGCTCTTCGTAGACTTCGCAGCCGTGGCCGGAGGCCTTGGCGAGGTGGAGCAGGCTGTCGGCCAGCCCCTCGCTGACGTCGGTCATCGACGTGGGCACCACCTCTTTTTCCGCCAGGGCCTGCACGATGTCCATGCGCGGTTCGGGCTTGAGGAAACGCTCCAGCACATAGTCGAAGCCGTCGAGGTCGGGCTGGAAGTCGGGGTTGGCCTGGTAGGTCACCTTCTCCCGTTCCAGCACCAGCAGGCCGGCGTAGGCGCTGCCGAGGTCCCCGCTCACGCAGATGAGGTCGTTGTGGCTGGCGCCGCGGCGGTAGGTCACCTTGGTGGCGTCGGCCGTGCCTACGACAGTGACGGTCAGCACCATGCCGGCACGTGTGCTGCGGGTGTCGCCGCCCACAAGGCTCACGTCGTAGCGGTCGCAGCAGAGACGCACACCGGCGTATAGTTCGTCCAGCGTTTCCACGGAGTAGCGGTTGCTCACTGCTATGCTCACCAGGGCCTGCCGCGGGGTGCCGTTCATGGCGGCGATGTTGCTGATGGCTATGGCCACAGCCTTGTAGCCCAAGTGTTTCAGCGGCGTGTACATCATGTCGAAGTCCACGCCCTCCACCATGGTCTGCATGGTGACGAGGGTCTTCTCCCCGCCGTCGCCCAGCACGGCGCAGTCGTCGCCCGCGCAGCCGCTGTCGGCTGTCAGGCGGTCGATGAGCCCCACTTTTCCCAGGTGGCCTATCTCTGTTCTTCCTTCTTGATATTGTAGTTGTTCCATGATAACCAGTTGATTAGTATGCCTGCCGCCACGGCGGCGTTGAGGCTCTCGGCGGTGCCGCCGAGGTTGGGGATAAGCACAGGCTGCGACACGCGGGCCATCACCTCGGGGCTGATGCCGCGGCTCTCGTTGCCTATGACAAGCACCGCCGGCGCGGAGTTTCCCGGCTGCAGGGCGGCGAGGGATTGGCCGTGCAGCGAGGCGCCGTAGACGGGTTGTCCGCAGCCGTCGAGCCATGCCGGTAGGTCCACATATTCCACCCGTGTGCGGAAGATGGCTCCCATCGTGGCTTGCACGGCCTTGGGATTGAAGCAGCTGGCGGTGTCGCGGCTGCACACCACATGGCGCACACCGAACCAGTCTGCCGTGCGTAGCATGGTGCCCAGGTTGCCGGGGTCCTGGATGCGGTCCAGAGCCAGCGTGAACGGGGTGGTCGTGGCGGAGAGAGCGGCGTCCGCGGCCGATGTCCTCTCTGCGAGCATCCACACCTGGTTGGGGCTTTTCATGGCGGAGAGGCGTTCCAACTCGGCGGGACTTACCTCGAAGAGTTCGGCGTTGCCGAAGTTGGTATCTTTTTGTCGCTCAATCCATTCGCCTGTGGCGCACACAGCCCTCAGCGGTACGGCGGCAGCCATTGCCTCGGCGGCCATCTTCGGCCCTTCGACAACAAAAACCGCCTCCTCGTCGCATCGTTTCTGCAGGCGGTAGGCGGCCAACTCTTTCAGTCTGTTTTTGCTTATCAACGTTCTATATTTGTATCGTGTCTTTGCATACGAAAGTTTCAACATCACACTCCGCTCGTCACCCACCTCCTCCGAAACTCTACAGCTCTATATACATGTTGTTCTCCTGAGCCAGGCGTCGCAGGTTGATGATGGCGTAGCGCATACGGCCGAGGGCGGTGTTGATGCTCACGCCCGTGCGTGCGGCGATGTCCTTGAAGTCGCACTTGCCGTAGTGGCGCAAGATGACCACGCGCCGCTGCTCCGGCGGCAGCATCTTCACCAGCTTGCGTATGTTCTGGCTCGTCTGCTTCTTCATGATGGCGTGCTCGGCGTTCTCGTCCTGGATCTTCAGGTTGTCCACCACGTCGCCCTCCGGCTTGTTGGGCACGATGGGCATCTTGTTGTTGCGGCGGAAATAGTCCACAATGAGGTTGTGCGCTATGCGCATCACCCAGTGTACAAACTTGTTCTCGTCCTTGTAAAGGCCCGAATTGATGGTGACGATGACCTTGTAGAAGGTGTCCTGGAAGATGTCGTCTGCCGTTTCCTTCTCTTTCACCACCGAAAAAATGTAGCCATACACCTTGGCCTGATAGCGCTCCAAGAGCACTTCAAAGCAAGAGGCGTCGCCTTCCTGGTAGCGAGTAATCAGTTCATTGTCTGACAGTTGTTTCGTCTTTACGTCCGTCATGTTCCTCTGTCTTTTTAGGGGTTAAACTGATAGTTTTGCTTCATTCGTTAGCGTTTGGTTCTACAATTTTCCGGCTGCAAAGATACAACTTTTTTCTAATATGGAGACAAAAATGTAAAAAAAATCCTTTCCGCACACCGCACCATGCATCGCTCCGGCCGCCCTCTCTGTCGCCGCGTCGCCTTGCCGCCATCGCCTCGTCTGTAACCTTTCCACCACGTTCCAACGCCCTCTCATCTCCTACTATGGTAGGAGTTGGGTAGGAGTTGATTAGGAGTTGGTAAGGCGATGGTAGGGTTGCGGTGGCTTGTGGGACAGTGTTTTAGCCTGTTTCGGCAAGTGGAGTGCGGCAGGTGTAACTTTTTTGGTTACAGATGCAATAATTTCCGGCGGTCTCCGTTATGTCTTCTGCTTGATGTAGAAATC
>JAFVAM010000046.1 GCA_017480525.1 Bacteroidales bacterium
CGCAATGCCACTATCAACAGCATTTCGCCCGGCATCATCATCACTCCTTTGGCCAACGACGAGCTGCACGGCCCCCGCAAGGAAGGCTATCTGAAGATGATAGAGGGCATGCCTGCCCGTCGTGCCGGCACACCCGACGAGGTGGGCGACCTGGCCGAGTTCCTCATGTCGTCGCGCGGACGCTTCATCAGCGGCGCCGACTTCCTCATCGACGGCGGCTGCACCGCCAGCTACTGGTATGGCGACCTGCAATATCTGAAAGCGACACACTGAAACGAATGCGAGCTGCCGTACGGCAGGTAGGCGGGAAACTCCCTGTATGGCGAGATGCACCAGGCCATGACGGACAAGGACCCGCCGGCTGGAAGTGTCCCCGCTGCCGCCAGGGCCAGGAGAACTTCAGCAAGGCTTGAACCGCGCATCGACGCGTATCGGCACAATAAATTGAAGCTTCGGGCGTTCTCCTTTTCAGGAGAAAACAGAATCTTTGACAAAGGACATGAGACGATACGCACTCGCACTGATGCTCCTGTTGCCGATAGCGGCGGTGGGGCAGACCAAGAAAAGCACACCGCTCTTCGAGCGAGCGGTGGAGAAAAGCGTGGTGGGCCAATACGAGGAGGCCGAGCAGCTGCTCCTCAAAGCCCTCGACATCGACCCCGGCTATGCCGAGGCATGGCTCGTGTTGGGCCACCAGCAACTCTATTTGGAACACTATGACGCCGCCGCCGAGAGCTACGGCCGCTGCCTGGAGCTCAATCCCTCTTCCAAGCGTTGGCAGCAGGAGGCCCGCGAGGGCAAACGCGTGGCGCTGTGGCGCAAGCATGCCGTGGAAAACCCCGTACCCTTCCGCCCCATCAACCTCGGCCCCAACGTCAACACCCCCGACGACGAGTACCTCCCTGCCCTGACGGCAGACTACCGCATGCTGGTCTTCACGCGCCGCTCGCCGCGCAACGCGCAGACCGAGCGAGGCCTTGACATGGAGGAGGACTTCTTCTACTCCGACTACGACACCATGGAACTGGACTGGGGACCTGCCCACCGCATGCCCGAACCCCTCAACAGCCACGGCAACGAGGGCGCCCAGACCATCTCGCACGACGGGCGCGTGGTCATCTTCACCGCCTGCGGCCGTGGCGACGGCCATACGGGCTGCGACATTTACATGAGTGTGCGCCAGGGCGGCCGCTGGGGCAAACCGCGTCCTTTGGGCGAACCCGTCAACTCGCGCTATTGGGAGTCTTTCCCCTCGCTTTCCATCGACGGCTACACGCTTTACTTTGCCTCCAACCGCCCCGGAGGCTATGGTGGAACCGACATCTGGTGCTGCACCCTTGAGGAAGGCCGTTGGAGTGAACCCCGCAACCTCGGTCCAGCCATCAACACCAAGGGCAACGAGACCGCCCCCTATATCCATTTCGACGACAAGACGCTCTATTTCGCCTCCGACGGCCACACCGGCATGGGCGGCATGGACCTCTTCCGCGCCAAGCGCACGAGCGACAGCACCTTTGGCGACGTGCAGAACCTCGGCTATCCCATCAACACCTCCGGCGAGGAGAACAACCTCATCGTGGCTCCCGACGGACGCACGGCCATCTTCTCCTCCGACCGCTTTGGCGGCTACGGTCGCCAAGACCTCTACTCCTTCGTCATGCCCGCCCCCGTGCGACCCGAACGCATCACCTTCATCGACCCCGTTGTGCAGGCCGAGAACCTCCTCACCCTCGGCGACACTGTGACGCTCCACAACATCCTCGTCCTCACCGCCAGCGCCGAACTCTACGAAGCCTCCAAAGCCGGCCTCGACCGGCTGGCCGAAGCCCTCAAGCGCCATCCCCGCCTGCGCTTGGAGGTGGGTGGCCACACCGATGCCGTGGGCAAGGACGAGGACAACCTCCTCCTCTCCGAGCGCCGTGCCAAGGCCGTTTACGACTATCTCATTCTTCGCGGCGTGGAAGCCGACAGGCTCACCTACAAGGGCTATGGCGAATCGCGCCCCGTGGCCACCAACGACACACCCGAAGGCCGCGCCCAGAACCGCCGCACCACCCTCACACCTCTCCGATAGGCCTCCGTCCACCTGTGTGTACCCTTTCAACCACACTCCAACGCCTTATCATCTCCTACTATGGTAGGAGTTGGGTAGGAGTTGATTAGGAGTTGGTAAGGCGATGGTAGGCTGTTGGTGGCTTGAAGGCCAGTGTTTTATGTGTTTTGAAGGGGGAGGGGAGGGGAAGTGTAACATTTTATTGCACACTGGGTCGCTGCGCGGGGTGTGGGGGAGGAGTTTTTTCGGGGGTGCACAATAATATAAAAAGTGCGGCGTTAATGGAGGTAGATATGAAAAAGATAGTGGTTTTGACCGGCGCGGGCATCAGCGCCGAAAGTGGCATCTCGACTTTCCGCGACAGCGATGGCCTGTGGGAACACTATCGCGTGGAGGACGTGGCCACGCACGAGGCCTACGAGCGCAACCCCCGGCTGGTGCTCGATTTCTACAACGAGCGGCGCCGACAGCTTTTCCGGGCGCAGCCCAACGAGGCGCACCGCCAGCTGGTGAGGCTGGAGGAGAAATACGACGTGCGCATCGTCACACAGAACATCGACGACCTGCACGAGCGGGCGGGGTCGACGCATGTGCTGCACCTGCACGGCGAGCTGACCAAGGGACGTTCGGACGTGAACCCCGACCTCGTCGTGGACATCGGCGACAAGGATCTACACCTCGGCGACAAGGCTCCCGACGGCACACAGCTGCGGCCCCACATCGTGTGGTTCGGCGAGGCGGTGCCTAACATCGAACCCGCTGCCGCGCTCTGCGAGGAGGCCGATGTCTTCATCGTTGTCGGCACCTCGATGGCGGTCTATCCCGCTGCGGGGCTGATCCACTACGTGCAGCGCGGAGTGCCGTGCTATGTGGTGGATCCTAAGGAGGTGCCTGTGAGCCGTCCCGTGACGTTCATCAAGGAGGTGGCTACCAAAGGCGTTGAACGATTAGTGAACCAACTACTTAACGAATAACAAAGAAGGATTATGTCTACATTAGTTTTGATTGCCGTCATTGCCGGCATCCTGGGCGTAGTGGCCATCGGAGGGATTTTCTACCTGATAGTGAAGCGCTACTTCGACAACGAGCAGAAGACGCGTCTGCTGGAAATCAAGATGGACGAGCGCCGCGAGACGCTGAAAGCCGTGACGCCCATCCGTCTGCAGGCCTACGAGCGCATGGCGCTGTTCCTGGAGCGCATCAGCCCCGACTCGCTGGTGCTGCGCTGCTACCAGCCGGGCATGGACCTGAAACTGCTGCAGGGGGTGATGACGAAGAGTATCCGCGACGAGTGGGAGCACAACCTCTCGCAGCAGGTATACCTCACTCCCGCCACATGGGCGCGAATCCGCGCCGCGAAGGACGAGATGGTGAACCTGGTGAACAGCAGTGCCGTGAGCCTGACGGACACCACGGACCCCACGCGCTTGGCGGCGGCGGTCTTCGCCTCGGCGGCCAAGCACCTGCCCACCGACGAGGCTTTGGAGGCTCTGCACAAGGAAATCAACGAGCTGTTCGGATGATGCGCTTCCCACTACGCTTGTCTGTCCTCGGCATCCTCGCGTTGGCAGCCTTCGGCTGTGCGAGGCAGGGCTATCCCACGGGAGGCCCCAAGGACGAGACACCGCCCACGGTCCTCTCTACCAATCCGCCTAACGAAAGCCGCCATTTCGACGGCAAGGAGTTCTTTGTCCAGTTCGACGAATACGTGGTGTTGAAGAACGCCACGGAGAATGTCCTGGTGTCGCCCCCGATGAAGGAAAAGCCGGAGTTCACCACCAAGGGACGCGGAGTGCTGGTGCGCATCAAGGACACGTTGCAGCCCAACACCACGTATCTCTTCCAGTTCAAGGATGCCATTGCCGACTTCACGGAGGGCAACCTGCTGCCGAGCTATGAATATGTCTTCTCGACGGGCGAGGCCATGGACACGCTGTCGCTGCGCGGCACGGTGGTCGACGCACGTAGTGGCAAGCCGCGGAAAGAGACGGTGACGGTGATGGCCTATGGCGCGGACGATGTACCGAGCGACACCATGGCCACCACAGAGCAGCCGCTCTTCGTCACGCGGTGCGACAAGGATGGCAACTTCGCTTTCCACTATATCCCCGAGGGGCGCTATCGCCTCGTGGCTTTGGAGGACAAGAATGCCAACCTGCGTGTGGATGCCGCCGAGGGTGTGGCGTGGGACATTGCTCCCATGGCCAGCCATGCTTCCGGCGACAGCACGGCGCCCGTCGCCGCCCTGCGCCTCTCCACGCCCGACACCAGGGTGCAGCGCGTGCTGAAGGGCGAATTCGCGGAGCAGGGTCGCATCGTCATCTCCACACTCCTGCCCATGCAGTCGCCGACGGCGACGGGTGTGGAGGCCGAGTGGCGCCTCAACGACAAGCGCGACACGCTTTGGGGCTGGTGCCTCGACGCGAAGAGAGATTCTGCCGTGGTGGTGCTTGCCGATGCGGGCATCAACGACACCCTGCGTTTGCGCTACACCGCCAAACGCAGTGGCGGACGCCGCCAGGCTGCGGTCAGGCAGGAAACGATGCCGCTGATGCGGTCGCTCTGCAGCGGGACGACGGCCTTCTACGACGAACTGTGGATGGCTTTCGACCGTCCGGTGACGGAGATCGGCGACAGTGCGATGGCGGAGGTCATGAACTTGAAAGACAGCACGGTGGGTCACTGGCCGGTGAAACTCGACAGCAGTGGCTTGAAGGCACGGATTGACGCTCCGCTGCATTCGGGCGAAACCTATTCGGTCTTCCTCCGCGAAGGCCTTTTTGCCGACCTCTACGGGACACGCTCGGACAGTCTGCGCTTCTCGCTCACCCCCAGGGACTACGGCACCTTGAGCATCGACATTGCCAACCACACGGGCAAAGCCCTCGTGGTGGAGGTGATGGACAGCAGGGACACGGTGGTGCAGCAGCAGCGCCTCGAAGGTTCGGGCAGGCTGAGGTTCATCCACCTGAAGGGCGGCGACTACAGGTTGCGGGCCGTGGTGGACACCGACGGCGATGGCTGCTGGACACCGGGCGACTACCGTCGCCAGCGTCAGCCCGAGGAGGCTGTGATGTTCCACAAGACCCTCAGCTTGCGCGAGAAATGGGAGATGGAGGAGCGCTGGGAGGTGGACACCCTCCCCTTCGGGTCCCTCCGCCGCACCCAGGCGATGCCGGCGAAATCCGTCGATATACAGAGGCCGTAAACCGTTCGTATACACAATCTTTTCACCATGCAGAAGAAGCTGTTTTCGGGATTGTTCTGGGTGCTGCTGGCCAACCTGCTGGTGAAGCCGCTGTGGATTTTGGGCGTGGAGGTGGGTGTGCAGAATGCCGTGGGCAACGAGATGTACGGCTTCTATTTCTCCATCTTCAACCTCAGCTATATCCTCAACATCCTGCTCGACCTGGGCATCACCAATTTCAACACACGCAACATCGCGCAGCACCCGCAGCTCATCGGCAAGCATCTGAGCGGCATCCTCGGCATCAAGGTGTGTCTGCTGGGGTTGTATGTGGTGGTGGCCTTCACGGCGGGCACCCTGCTGGGCTACGGAAGCCGCGAGTTCTACCTGCTGGCATGGCTCACCCTCTGCCAGTTTCTCAATTCCCTCATCCTCTATCTGCGCAGCAACTTCGAGGGGCTGATGCTCTTCCGCTGGGACAGCCTCTTCTCTGTTCTCGACCGGGTGCTGATGATACTCATCTGCGGGTGTCTTCTGTGGGGACCGAAGTTGTCGCTTTTTGGCTGTTGTTTCTCCATCTATCATTTTGTCTACGCTCAGGCGGCGGCCTACGGCGTTACGGCAGCGGTGGCCTTGGCGGTGATTGGCCGCAAGGCGGGATTGCGCAGGCTGCGGTGGGACTGGCGTTTTTTCCTGGTGATACTGAAAAAGAGTGCGCCCTTTGCCCTGCTGGTGTTGCTCATGGCGAGCTACAACCGTATCGACCCGCTGCTGCTGCGGCGCATGGCGGGCGACGCGGCGGCGGGTGTCTATGCCGGTGCCTTCCGCCTGCTCGATGCGCTGACGATGGTGGCCTATCTGGTGAGTGTGCCGCTGCTGCCGGTGTTTGCCCGTTTGACGGCGACGGCGGAGGAACGAGGTATGCTGTCGTCGACGGTGCGCATGGTTTTCTGGCCTCTGATGCTTTTTGCCGTGGGTGCCGCAGTGGCGGGCGCACTCTGGGCGGAACCCCTGATGGGGCTGCTCTATCCTGGACGCGGCGGAGAGTATGTGCCTGTGTTCCGCGTGATTGTCTTCGGCATCATTCCCATCGGACTTACCTATATCTTCGGCACTCTGTTGACGGCTGGAGGCTTCCTGCGCCAGCTTAACCTCTACGCCCTGACGACGCTGGCAATCAACATCGGAGTGAATCTACTGCTCATTCCCCGCCTGGGGGCCACGGGGTCGGCGTGGGCCTCGCTGACGGCGCAGAGTTTCATGGCGATAGCCCAGTTAGCACTGTCTGTCAAGATTTTCCACCTTCCGCTGTCCACCTTCCGCTTCCCGCGCCTGCGCGATGCAAAGCACCTGCTGGCGTCGGCTATGGAGAGCCGTCGGACACCGCAGGAGAAATAACCTCGCTGTCTACACAATATTTTAGTATTTTTCGCGTTAATCCATCAAGACAAAGAATCATAACATATAAAAAAGAGATGAAAACATTGAGACTGACAGCCATAATGCTCCTTGTCGCCGTTGCCCTGACGGTTGCGGCTTGCAGCAAGGAGGAGAGCAAATATCCCGAAGAAATGTTTGTGGGTACATGGACCATTCCCTTTACCGTCAGCCAGGATGTGCCCAATGTCGCCGGCAAGTATCTCGTCATCAACGAGAACCACACGGGCATCATGAACACTGTGCCATTCGACGCATGGAAGCTGGAGGGCGACGAACTTACGTTCACCAACGACAGACGCATCAATGGCGACGAGGTTCGCGACCTGGAGGTGCTGAAATATACCATTGTCAATGCCAACGATTCCGTCATTACGCTTGTGGGGCGCTATACCCACATTGTCAACGAGCGAGTTGTCACGGCGGGCGACATGAGTGGCGTATACAACAAGAAGAAAGAGAACGACGCTCAATAGAGCGCAGAAACAAACTACATATAAAATCGACTATATGAAAGCATATGTTTTTCCCGGACAGGGAGCCCAGTTTGTGGGCATGGGCAAGAATCTCTACGACGGCAACAGCGAGTGCCGCGACCTTTTCGAGAAGGCTAATGACATCATCGGCTTCCGCATCACGGACCTGATGTTTGCCGGAACGCCGGAGGACCTGAAGCAGACCAGGGTGACGCAACCCGCCATCTTCCTGCACAGTGTTATTCTGGCCAAATATATGGGTGATGGTTTCCGGCCTGACATGGTGGGAGGTCATTCGCTGGGCGAGTTTTCTGCACTGGTGGCCGCCGGTGCCATGAGTTTCGAGGACGGCCTGCGCCTTGTCGTCGCTCGCGCCAACGCCATGCAGAAATGCTGCGAGAAGACGCCGTCGACGATGGCCGCCGTATTGAAACTCGACGACAAGACCGTCGAGGACATCTGCGACTCCGTTGAGGGCGAGGTGGTGGTTCCTGCCAACTACAACTGCCCTGGCCAGCTGGTCATCAGCGGCAGCAACGAGGGTGTGGCACGTGCCTGCGAGAAGGTGAAAGAGGCCAAGGGCAAGGCTCTTCCGCTGGCCGTGGGCGGCGCATTCCACAGCCCTCTCATGGAACCCGCCCGTGTGGAGCTGGCTGAAGCCATCGAGAAGACTGTCTTCGCCAAACCAGTCTGTCCCTGCTACCAGAACGTCGACGCTTTGCCCCACAGCGACCCCGCCGACATCAAGAAGAACCTCCTCATGCAACTCACCTCACCTGTGCGTTGGACCGCCACGGTGCAGCACATGTTGGCCGATGGCGCCACGGAGTTCATCGAGGTGGGTCCCGGCACTGCCCTGCAGGGCATGGTGAAACGCGTGGATGCCAATGTCAGCGCCCACTCCGCGGAGTAGTCACCAAGCACTGATACACGAAAAAAGGAATTGCCCGAACCAGTATGGAATCGGGCAATTCTTTTTTATCAGGTTGGTGAAAGCCGATTGACCACTCAGCCCTCGATTTCCTTGCGGACCTTCTTGAAGGCCTCGATGCACTTGTCGAGATGTTCACGCTCATGGGCGGCGCTGATCTGGACACGGATGCGGGCCTGTCCCTTCGGCACAACGGGATAGTAGAAGCCGGTGACGAAGATGCCTTCTTCCTGCATCTTGGCAGCATACTTCTGGCTCTTGGCAGCGTCGTAGATCATCACGGCGCAGATGGCACTCTCGGAGGGCTTGCAGTCAAAGCCTTCTTCTTTCATGCGGCGCAGGAAGTAGTCGGTGTTGGCGTGGAGCTTGTCCTGCAGCTCGTTGGTCTCGCTCATCATCTCGAACATGCGGATGCCGGCGGCCACGAGGCCAGGGGCCATAGAGTTGCTGAACAGGTAGGGACGGCTGCGCTGACGCAGCATGTCGATGATTTCTTTGCGACCGGTGGTGAAACCGCCCATGGCTCCGCCAAAAGCTTTGCCGAGGGTGCCGGTGAGGATTTCAATCTGGCCACGCAGGTTGTAGCGCTCGGTGACGCCGCGACCCGTCTTGCCGACCACGCCGGCGCTGTGGCTCTCGTCGACCATCACCATGGCGTCGTATTTCTGTGCCAGCTCGTAGATTTTATCCAGGGGGCAGACGTTGCCGTCCATCGAGAAGACACCGTCGGTGACGATGATGCGGAAGCGGTTCTTCTGGGCGGCCTTGAGTTGCTCCTCAAGGTCGGCCATGTCGGCATTGGCGTAGCGATAGCGTTGGGCTTTGCAGAGACGCACACCGTCGATGATGGAGGCGTGGTTCAGGGCGTCGCTGATGATGGCATCCTCTTCTGTCAGCAGGGGTTCGAAAACACCGCCGTTGGCATCGAAGCAGGCGGCATAGAGAATGGTGTCCTCGGTACCGAAAAACTCGCTGATTTTCTTTTCCAACTGCTTGTGGAGGTCCTGGCAGCCGCAGATGAAACGCACGCTGGCCATACCGTAGCCGCGGGCATCCATGCCTTTCTTGGCGGCCTCGATAAGCTCGGGGTTGTTGGCCAGGCCAAGGTAGTTGTTGGCGCAGAAGTTGAGGCACTTCTTGCCTTTCACCATGATCTCTGCGCCCTGGGGGCTCTCGATGATGCGTTCATGCTTGTAAAGACCGGCGGCCTCGATATCGGCCAGTTCTTTCTGCAGATGCTCTTGAAATTTAGTGTACATAATTACAATATTTTATTGTTGTTTTTTTATTTTTTCGTCGCGCGGAAACAACCAACAAAGATACAAAAAAAAGTTCATCCCGAAAAAAAAATATCACTCCCGGTTAGAAACAACATACGGGATTGCCTGGCGGAGTATGGTGTTGTTCCGTCTTCACAAGCTTATGGGTCATGACGATGCCGGTACAGCTGTTTTTAGGCGTGATTTTTTTGTCAGGCAGAAGAAAGGGATGTTGTGGACACTTGACATCCACGATGTCGGGATTCTTCCGTATTTTTCGGGAACCCTTTGTCGAAATGGTGAGAATTCAGAATGAAACACCTCGGAAGGAGGAGCATCGTCGGGAGGAGGTTGGAGGTCAGAGTGCGAAAAGCGAGCGGGCGGAGGAAGAGGTGACCATGGCGACCTCGTCGAGGGAGATGCCGCGGAGGTCGGCAATGCGTTGGGCAATGAGGGGAATATAGGCACTTTCGTTGCGCTGGCCACGGTGTGGCACGGGTGCGAGGTAAGGGGCGTCGGTTTCGAGGAGGAGTCTGTCGAGAGGCATGGCTTTGGCGATGTCGGCCATGGTGGCGTTCTTGAAGGTGGCCACGCCGCCGATGCCGAGGTGGAAGCCCATCTCGACGGCACAGCAAGCTTCGCGGAGACTGCCGCCGAAGCAGTGCATGACGCCGCGCCACGAAGGGCGGTTGAGTTGGCGCAAGAGGGCGAAGAGTTCGTTATGGGCTTTGCGGATGTGGAGGCAGACGGGGAGGTCGAGGTCGACGGCCCAGAGGAGTTGGCGTCGCAGGGCATCGACCTGCTGGACCTCGAAGGTGCGGTCCCAATAGAAATCGAGGCCTATCTCGCCGATGGCGACGAAGGGCGTCGGGGTGGAGGAGGCGAAGAGGCGGTCGTGGACGTGGCGCAGCTGCTGCTCGTAGTCGCCGTCCACGGAGGTGGGGTGTAGGCCCGCCATGGGGCGGAAGTGCTGTGGGCAGACGGCGAGGAGGGCATCGAGGCGCGGGGTGGAGGCGGCGTCGATGTCGGGGAGGAGCATGGTGTCCACACCGGCGTCGAGAGCGCGGCGGATGGCATCGGGACGGTCGGCGTCGAAGGCCTCGTCGTAGAGGTGGCAGTGGGTGTCGATGAAGTGCATGGGAGATCCTTGTTTGTGTGGGTAGGGGGGGGCTATGAGTGAGACTGGATGATGTCGGTCATGAGGTCGTAGAGCTGGAGGAGCTGTGGATTGTCGGCCAAGAGGCGGCGCTGTGCGGCGAGGGTCTTGGTGTCGTTGCGTCTTGCGGGACCTGTCTGCTGTGGCCAAAGAGGACCGAAGTCCATCTTGCGGACGGTGGTGTCGGCAAGGGTGCGCAGCATGGCGAAGTCGATGCCGTGGGCTGTGGAGAGGTCCTGGGCGAGGGCGTTGAGGGCATTGCCGAAGTTGTTGACAAGTACGGCGGAGAGGTGTGCCCAGCGGCGTTGCTCGAAGTTGAGGCGGTGGATGTGAGGGGTGACAGAGGAGAAGAGGCTTTCGATGGTGGCCTCTGTGTCGGTGTCGGAGCCTTCGATGCAGAGAGGGAGGCGGGAGTAGTCCATGGCGATGTCGCGCACGAAAGTCTGTGGAGACCACACAACACCGTTGCGGCGCGAGATGGCGTCGAGGACGGAGGCTGGAGTGGAGCCGGAGGTGTGGACCACAATGGCGTCGGGGAGGCGCAGGTCGAGGGCGAGGTCGAAGAGGGCGTCGTCGTTGACGGCGAGGAGGTAGACGTCGGAGAGGGTGTCGAGGAGGGCGGTTTTGTCGATGGGGCGGGCGCCTACGCGTTGGGCAAGGAGGGCAGCGTGGTCGAACTCGCGAGATAGGACCTGACGGACAGTGAGGCCTGCGGCGCAGAGCGCCAGAGCCAGATGTGTGGCCACGTTGCCCGACCCCACGATGGAAAGGGTTCGCGGAAGGGGAGTGGCGCTATTAGTATTCGTCTTCTTCAAAGAAAAAGTCCTCCTTGGTGGGATAGTCGGGCCAGATGTCTTCAATGCTCTCATACTGGTCGCCTTCGTCCTCTATCTCCAGAAGGTTTTCCACCACCTCCATGGGGGCGCCGGTACGCTGGGCGTAGTCGATAAGCTCCTCCTTGGTGGCTGGCCAAGGGGCATCTTCCAATTTTGATGCTAATTCAAGTGTCCAATACATATCTTTTTTACCCTAAAAATTTTTGCAAAAGTACATCTTTTTCCAATACTGACAAATGTTTTTTTTAATCAACTGGTATACAGGTGTTCCTGCTTTCCGTCGGCGACGACGGCGTGTCTGGCGAGGACGAAAAGATAGTCGGAAAGGCGGTTGAGGTAGCGGAGGATGACGTCGTCGACGCGGCAGTTGCGGGCGAGGGAGACGATGCGCCGTTCTGCTCGGCGGCAGACGGTGCGACACACGTGGCACTGGGCACCGGTGGTGTTGCCGCCTGCGATGACGAAGTTGTGGAGCTTGGGAAGAAGGTCGGTGATGGTGTCAATCTGCCGTTCGAGGAGTTCCACCTCCTCCTCGTCGAGTTGTGGCAGGCGGGCGTAGAGGGCCTCATCCTCGGTGGCGAGAAGGGTCTGGATGGTGAAGAGGTTGTGCTGCACGGTTTTGAGTTCGTCGAAATAGCCACCCTGCATTGGGCGGAAGAGTTCGGCGAGGAGGCCGATGTGTGAGTTGAGTTCGTCGACGGTGCCGTAGGCCTCGACACGACGGTCGTCCTTGTCCACCCGGGTGCCTCCCACGAGGGAGGTGGTGCCGTGGTCGCCTGTTTTGGTGTAGATCATATCTTCTCGACGGATTTGACTTCGGGGATGACTCGTTTCAGTGCGGTCTCGATGCCCTGCTTGAGGGTGGCCATGGCGTGGGGGCAGGAGCCACAGTGGCCTTTGAGGCGGACGATGACGACGCCTTCGGCGGTCATATCGACATATTCCACGTCGCCGCCGTCCTGCTGGAGGTAGGGCCGGATTTGGGCGAGGGCGTTCTTCACTTTCTGCTCTACGGAGGGTTTCTCTTGGTCGGTCATACTGCTGATGGTATTTTGTTGTTATTGTTTTTTACGATTGGGTGTCAGCCCCGGTTATTGCGCCTGCTGGCGGCAGATTTCGGCGATGGTGTTGTGTGCCAGGGCGTCGAAGGCATCGCGCACGGGGTCGTGGGTGTCGGCGGGGTTGAAGAGGGCCACAGGCTTGCCGTTGTCGCCGCTCTCGGCGATGGCCTGCACGAGGGGTATTTCTCCCAGCAGGGGGATGCCCATCTCCTCGGCGAGGCGGCGGCAGCCGCCATGGCCGAAGATGTAGTATTTGTTTTCCGGCAGTTCGGCGGGGGTGAAGTAGGCCATGTTCTCTACAAAACCCAGCACGGGGATGTTGACGCTCTCGTTGCGGAAGAGTTCCACGCCGCGAACCACGTCGGCCAAGGCCACCTGCTGTGGGGTGCTGACGATGATGGCGCCGGAGACGGGGATGGTCTGGGCAAGGGTGAGCTGTATGTCGCCCGTTCCCGGAGGCATGTCGACGACCATGTAGTCCACCTCGTCCCACCAGGTCTCGGTGAGGATTTGCTTGAGAGCGCCGCTGGCCATGGGGCCGCGCCATGCGAGGGCCTTGGTGGGGTCGACGAAGAAACCTACGGACATGAGTTTGATGCCATATTTCTCAATGGGTAGCATGAAGGTCTTGTCGCCTACGCGGTGGCCGTAGACCTCCTCGTCCTTGATGTCGAACATGATGGGTAGCGAGGGGCCGTAGATGTCGGCGTCGACGAGGGCTACTTTGGCGCCCGTCTTGGCCAGCGATACGGCGAGGTTGGCGGCCACGGTGCTCTTGCCCACGCCGCCTTTGCCTGAGGCCACGGCGATGATGTTGTGTACCTTGGAGAAGATTTGCTTGAACTCCTCCTTGGGGTTGGGCTGTGGGCGCGAGGTGAGGTTGATGTCCACCACGGCATCGCGGTCCACCATGTCGTGGATGGCAGCGATGCAGTCGTCGCTCATCTTCTTTTTCATGGGGCAGGCAGGGGTGGTGAGGACGAGGTCGAAACTGACGTGCTTGCCGTCCACCTTGATGTTTTCAATCATTCCGAGTTCGGTGAGACTGCGGCCGAGGTCGGGGTCATTGACATGGCCGAGGGCCATCTCGATTTGTGTCGTGGTTATCATTGTGCGAATATTTCTTTCAGTTTGTTTTCCAGTTCCTGTCCCCGCAAATTGCGTGCCAGGATGGAGCCGTCGGGAGCCACGAGGACGGTGGCAGGGATGGACTGGATGCCGTAGAGCCTGCCTCCTGCCGAGGACCATCCTCGGAGGTCGCTGACATGGTTGGGCCAGGAGAGGTGGTCGTCGTTGATGGCACGGATCCATGCGTCGCGGTTGTTGTCGAGGGAGACGCTGAAGATTTCAAAGCCACGGTCGTGGTACTGCTGGTAGAGGCGCACGACGTTGGGGTTCTCCATGCGGCAGGGACGGCACCAAGAGGCCCAGAAGTCGACGAGTACCACCTTGCCGCGCAGGCTGCTGAGGCTACGGGTGTTTCCATCGCGGTCGGGCAGGACGATGTCCGGTGCCTCCATGCCGGGCAGGATGGAGGAACGGAGCTTGTGGTCGAGATATTTCACGTACTCGTTCTCCGGCCACTGACCTATGAGGGCGTCGCGCACCTTCTTGTAGAGCGTCGTGTGCTGCTCGAAGACCTGGTCGAAATAGGTGGTTAGGAAGGCGCTCATGAGTACCGAGGCGTTGGCGGAGAGGAGCGAGTCGAGGCTCTGCTCAAAGGGAGTAGCCTCGTAGGGAGTTCCGGCGGCCATGAGGCGCGAGCGTACCATGAGATTGGTGAACTCCTTGTATACCTTCATGTTGTTCGAGCCTTTGACAGAGAGGATGTTGAACATGCGGAGTGTCGGCATGTAGTCCACCGTGAGGGTGATTTTCTCTTTGGGCATGAGCATGAGGTGGAAAATGGCACCCTGCTCCTTCGGGGTTTCGAGGATAAGGACGGTGGGGTCGGCGAGTACGCGGCTGAGAGTCAGCTGTCCTTTGGCGTTGGGGGTGAGGGTCTCGGTGTGGGTGAGGTTGTTGCCCTGCACCTGTCCCACGGTGATGGCGGTGCCGGCTTCCAGCCCGTTGAAGGTGATGGCGACGGTAGCTTTCTGCGCCGTGGCTGCAGCGGCTGTCGCCACAGCCATGATGATCAGGAATATTTTTTTCATCGGTGTTCTTTTTTGCGATAATGTATTGTATACTGCGGGAGGCTGTGCTATTTCAGCATCTCCCTGACTTTTTTCAGGTCGGCGTCCTCGTCGAGGTAGACGCGGTAGAAGGCAGGCGGGCCGAAAAGGGATTCGCCGATGAAGGCCTTGAGCATGGTGCGAATGAGGCGGCGCTGTGCCGCGAGGCCTTTTGTGTCGAGGGGTATGCCTTCGGCCACGCCGCGTTCGACGAGGAGCTGCACCATCAGTTCGCCTGCCTCGAAGCGTCGGCAGAAGTCGTCGAGGGTGGTGTAGTGCTGCGCCCACTCGGCACCGTGTTCGATGACCTGCTCAAAGGCTATACGCGAGATGAGGCCTTTCGCCGAGAGGCGGTTGTAGTAGACGAAGGAGGGGTCTTTCTGGTAGGCTATGAGGTGGTCGGGGAAGATGCCGCCGCCGCCATAGACTACGCGGCCACCCACGGTGTAGTAGGGCGTGGAGTCGGTTATGTGGAGAGTGGGGTTGTCGGCGTAGGATTCCTCCATGAGCTGTTCCAGGTAGTCGTGGTAGTATTCGTCGGTGCCGTCGCTATAGGGGCGCTGGATGGAGCGGCCGCTGGGGGTGTAGTAGCGAGCCACGGTGAGGAGGAGGGCGGAGCCGTCGTCGAGTTTGAACTCGCGTTGTACCAGTCCTTTGCCGAAAGTGCGACGCCCCACGATGGTGGCACGGTCGTTGTCCTGAAGGGCACCGCTGACGACCTCGCTGGCCGAGGCCGACCCTTCGTCGACGAGCACGGTGACCCTTCCTTTGGGGAAGAGACCGCCGCGACGGGCGTAGACGTTTTCGCGGCGTTGGTGTGCGCCTTGGGTGTAGACGATGAGGCTGCCAGCGGGCAACAGTTCGTTGGCTATGCCTATGGCGGCTTCGAGGGAGCCGCCGGTGTTGTTGCGGAGGTCGAAGATGAGGCTTCGCATGCCCTGCTTCAGCAGGTTGTAGAGGGCAAGGTGGAACTCGTCATGGCTGGTGGAGGCGAATGAGGAGAGGAAGATGTAGCCCGTGGTGTCGTCGAGCATGCCGCTGTAGGGCAGGGTCTTGTGGTGCACTACGCCGCGTCGGATGTCGAAAGCGAGGTGTTCGCGCCCCTCTTTGCCACGTCGCACCTCAATCTTCACCATGGAGCGTCGTGGGCCGCGCAGACGTTGTACCACGGTGTCGGCGGGCATGCCCACAGCGCTTACCTGCTCGCCGTCGACGGCCCATATCAGGTCGCCGGGCATGAGGCCGCTGCCCACGGAGGGACCGTCGGCGATGATTTCGCCTATGAAGGTGCTGTCGCCCAGGCGGCGCAGTGCCAGCCCTACACCCTCGAACTGCCCTTGCATCATCTCGTTGTTTTTCGCGGTCTCGCGAGCGGTGAGGTAGACGCTGTGGGGGTCGAGTTCCGATAGCATGACACCCAGAAGGCACTCGCTGAGGGAGTCTGTTTCGATGGAATCCACATAATGGTGTTCTACGATGTCGAGAACCTCACTCATCTTGCCTTGCAGCGTCGCCGGGTACTCCTGCGACCCGCCGTTCTTGTGCGAGCCGAACATCAGGCCTATGAGCACTCCCATGACGGTGGCGATGGCCACGAGTATGGTGTTGCCGCTGTTCGTTGCTTTCTCTTCAGAATTCATACCCCTATAACGTTGCTTTTGTCATTATCGTATTTAGGCTGTTGAGAATTTTGCGAGGGGACCGCAGCGCGGCTGCGGTTGACCATCCATACCCCCAGGAACACCAAGACGGCCGCCACTACCTTGGTGGCCGTCAGGCGGTCCATACCGGTCCAGATGGCTACGGCGATGGCTATGATAGGCTGCAGGTAGCCATACATGCTCACCAGCGTGGGACGGATGCGCTTCTGCCCCAGGGGGACGAGATAGTAGGCCAGGAAGGTGGAGAAGAAAATCATGAAAGCTATCTCCCACCACACATAGCCGGGTACCGCCGCAAAGTCGGTCTGTGGTACGTGGGGCAGGGAGAACGGGAGGGCGATTAGCGTGGACACGAGGAACATCCACTTCATGCTCGTTACCACCGAATAGCGCGCGATGAGGTTGCGGCAGATGCCGAGGTAGAGTGCGAAGACGATGTAGTTGGCGAAGCAGAAGGCGATGCCGATAGGCTCGGTCGCGGAGGCACCGTGGCCGCCGAAGGTACTCTGCAGGATGAGCCACAGGATGCCGCCGAAGCTCAATGCCACGCCAAGGACTTTCTTCCATGTGATGGGTTCCTTGAGGAAGATGGCGGCCACGAACATGGTGAAGATGGGTGTCGTGGTGCTCATCACCGAGAGGTCCACGGGGGTGGTGTGGGCAATGGCGTGGAGGAAGGTGAGCTGCGGCAGGAAGAGGCCCAGGATGCCGGCTCCTGCGAGGTGCAGCAGGTCCTGCCACGGCACATGCTCCTTGGGTGTGAAGAGTGACAGCAGCCAGAAGAGCGCACCCGCCATCAGTGCCCGCATGGAGAAGAGCACGATGGGCGCTATGCCCCCATCGGTGGCAATGTCGCGACATACCACCACGTTGATGCCGAAGATGATGTACGCCGCCGCACATGCCAAGTGCCCCGTGGCTATATTCCTGTCGACCGTCACCCCTTGACTTTCAATTCTTGAATGTTCAATTACCTTGCATCAGCTTCAGCAGGTCTTGGCCGATGTCGCGACGCTGGTATTTGCCGTCCCATTCCACTGTCTGGCAGCGGTTGTAGCTCTTGAGCAGGGCTTCGGGGAGCGAGGAGGCCAGGGCTGTGGCGCAGATGACGCGGCCGCCGTTGGTCAGCAGACGCCCCTCGCTGTCGCGCTTGGTGCCGCAGTGGAAGAGAATTGTGCTGTCGACATCAGAACCCAGGCTGATGGCGTCGCCCTTGCGGTAGCCTTCGGGGTAGCCGCCGGCCACCATCATGACGCAGGCCGCCGTGCGGGGATCCACCTCCAGCTTGCAGCCGTCGAGGTTGCCGTGGGCGGCATTCTCGAAAAGTTGCACCACGTCGCTCTTGATGCGAGGGAAGACGCTCTCGGTCTCCGGGTCTCCCATGCGTACGTTGTATTCGATGACGTAGGGATCGCCGCCGACGTTCATCAGTCCCACGAAGATGAATCCGCAGTAGGGTATCTTCTCTTCGCGCAGGCCACGCACTGTGGGCTTGACGATGCGGTCCTCCACCTTCTTCATGAAGGCCTTGTCGGCAAAGGGCACGGGGCTTATGGAACCCATGCCGCCGGTGTTGAGGCCGGTGTCGTCCTCGCCGATGCGCTTGTAGTCCTTGGCCGAGGGGAGGAGGAGGTAGTGGCTGCCGTCGGTGAGGACGAAGACACTGAGTTCTATGCCGTTGAGGTATTCCTCGATTACCACGCTTGCCGAGGCATCGCCGAACTTATGGTCCTGCAGCATCTCGCGCAGGTGCGCCTTGGCAGAGGGGAGGTCGGGGTCGATGAGGACTCCCTTGCCGGCCGCCAGGCCGTCGGCCTTGAGTACATAGGGTGGCGCGAGGGTTTCCAGGAAGTGTTCGCCCTCGGCCAGGGTGGCGGAGGTGAAGGTCTGGTAGCGCGCCGTGGGGATGGCGTGGCGCTGCATGAAGGCCTTTGCATAGTCCTTGCTGCCTTCAAGCATGGCTCCCTGGCGCGAAGGGCCGATGACCATGATGTTCCTGAGCAGGGGCTGCGAGGCGAAGAAGTCGGCGATGCCGTCCACCAGAGGTGCCTCAGGCCCCACCACCATCATCTCCACGCGGTGGCTCATGGCGAACTGGCCTATGGACTCGAAGTCGCCAAGGTCAAGGCTGACGTTCTCTCCCAGCGTTGCCGTACCAGCGTTGCCGGGGGCTATGTAGAGTTGGTTGCACAGAGGACTTTGTGCTATTTTGTAGGCTATGGCATGTTCGCGACCGCCAGATCCAAGGAGTAGTATGTTCATATCAAATGATTTTTGTCTTATACAATAAAATTGCAAAGATACGTAATCCATTTGACATGACAAAATTTTTTTGCCACCCTGAAACCGAATGGTCCGCCCTTCCTCCTGTCTGTCTGGCTTATTTCTTGACGAGTTTGAGGTAGTCGACAGTCTCGGAGTCGTCGTGTCGGCTTCTGACGCGGACGATGTAGGATCCTGCTGGAAAGGCGGCGACGCTGAAGCGGGCGGTGTTCTCGAAGGAGGCCATCCTGTGGCCGTTCATGTCCATGACCATCACCTCGACGACTTCTCCGGCGGTGCCGGAGACATCCACATCTCCAATGGCGGGGTTGGGGCAGAGGCGGAGGGCGGTGTCGACAGTGTCGGTTCGGAGGGCGGTTGTCTGTGTGGACTCTTCCGCCTCGCTTTGGGTAGACGCACTGCCCAACAGGCCATAATCCTGAAGATAATTGTATATTATTTTGGCCGGAATGCAAAGTGTGCGCGTGCACAGCACATCGTCATTGCAGGTGATGGCGTGGAAGCAGAACGCGCTGTCCTCGGCCATCAACTGGGTGAGCGTGGCGATGTCCAGCATGGCAAGCCCTGATACCGATGCCTCGCCGCCGTACCAGTAGTCTACGATCATCGGTGGGTCGGACCAAAGTGCGAACAGGTTCTGGCATGGAGAGAGTTCCAGTTGGAAGTCGAAATAGGCGGCCGTGCGGCTCGACAGCTCGTGGAGGATTGAGAAACCGTCAAGTTTCATCTCCGCTATGCAGTCTTTGTTCCAAGAGAATTCCTGCATCAGTTTGACGGAGAATTCCGTCGTGCAGTTGTTGCATGGGTCGAACAACTGGAATGTGGCGAGCTGTGATGGTACGAACTGTTCTACATCGAGAAGCATATTGAACGAGAAGCATTCGCCTGGATTGATGTTGCTGCCGATGAAGTCGGTCCAGGCTACGTTAATGTATTTTGGTTCAAAAAGCGGTTTGAGGTCTTCGAAGCAATTTGTTTGTTTGGAGTTGTTGCACACGTTCACGCTGACATCGCAGTAAAGACGGCAGTCCTTCACATACCAGCTTGTCTTCGTGGTGATGTCGACGTCTTCGCAGTCGCATTGTTCCTTCCCATTAATCGTAAATTGCGGCGAGTTTACTTGGCAGTTACCGTTGTTGTAGTACACCTCGAGCTTGTAGTCGCCGAAGTTGGGTAAAGGCAACAGGAGGGGATTATATGTATAGCAGCCCGAACCGCCATCAATGCCGCCACCGTTCAAGTTCCATGTCCAATCGATGTACTGCGCCCCTGTGGTAAGCCCCCAGACGGGAAGGAATGGGCCATTGCCGAAAAACGTGGGGCATTTCTCGTAGCATCCAGAGAGGAAGGCATCGAAGTCGGGGCGTGCCTCGATGGAGATGTGTGCCTCGCTGGACTTGCAGCCTGATGTCGGGTCGTAATACCATGCTGTCGCCACGCCGGGAGTGAAATAGTATGCTGTTGAGCCGGTGTTGCCATTGCTCCAATGCAATTCGGGGGTGACGGCACTGCTGCCAACCAGTTCAACAGGAGGATCGTCCATGCAGAGGCGCGCGCCGAATCCGATAGAGGGAGCCGGGGGAGTATCATAGACTGTGATGTAGGCAGTGGAAGCATCGGCATCGCAGCCCTGGTTGTTGGTTACATTCAGGTTAATCTCGTAGGAACCAACCATGGAGGCTGAGAGAGTTACCGTTGCAGTAGATGACGTTGTATGGTTGCCATAGGGGTCCTTGATGTCCCATGCGAAAACGTAATTGTTAGAATCCGGTCCAGGTGCACCAAAGAGTTTCACCTTGTCTCCGATGCAACACTTGTACATGTCCGCAACGATTATGGCAGTAGGACGGGTTTTGAAAATCACTTCTTTTTGTGCGTGTTCTTTGCAGAAGTTTTTGTCTGTCGCCAAAACCGTATAATTGGCCGTATAGAATGTTTGTCGAGAATATAGATTGGGATAGTGTCCAATATTCCATTGATAATTTGCATCATCTCTTTCAAAACCCGAGTTTTCGCTTCTAAACGAAAGCGATCTATAAGAAACGTATGGGCAGACAGGACTGCCAGGAGCAAACAGTCTACCATCCTCGATGCTGTTTGCAAATGATTGTAATGTGACCGTACGGGAAACAGGACATCCGTTCTGGTCTAATACTTCGGCAGTGACAGTGTATGGGATAAACGATTTTATATAGGTATGATAGAAGTGATTCCCACTCTCTTTGAAGAATGTACCGTCACTAAAACTCCACAATGTCGAAGAAATCGGCGCACCGGAGGACAAGCCTGCTGTCAGAATAAGGGGTGTGTTTTCACATGTGCGAATCGGATCAGAACCATTGGAGGCTGTGATTGTCAATACATCATTGTTGAAGGTATTGAAAACAACAGTCTCGAGAGGGCAATGATAGGGCTGTGTCAGCTGGAATAGGTAATTCCCGTTGTACGAAATCGGATAAGTATAGCTGGCATCGTGGGCATAAAAACTGATGGGAGTTCCGTTTACAGTCATATTGATTGGGGTGGTTCCATTCTGATACTTCGACTTGTTGTGAATGATAATCTTATTGCAACTTTTTTCGAATGTGAATTTCGGAATAAAGGTGACGTTATATGATATGTTGCTTGTCTCACAATCTTCTCCAGAAGAATATGCTGTGATATAATAACGGTGCGCATCTTCGAAGGTGATGTTCACTTTGCTATGGGTACTGTTCAAGTATGCAATTGAATATTCGCCGCCGGAGACATTCCAAAGTACAGAACTTCCACTCACTTGGGTTTCGAGATAGAGCGTGGCCTCACAGGGATTGTAGGAACTATCAACCCAACCCACTTGGGTGCAAGAGGGAACGGGTTCATGGAAACATGCTTTGACTGTTTTTGTGCAACCTGTCGTATTGTCGGTGATAGTACAGGAGTAACACCCCATGCCGCGGAAGCCCACAGTTTCGTTGATGGCACCGGGCAACAGATTTCCTTCATAGTACCAGGCGAAGGAATGGTTGTTGGAGTCTGGTGTGTTCACGCCGACAATGTTGTCGGAAGAATTGAGGTACAAACCACTTGATACAGGGGCTTGCAACACGTAAACATTGGTTGTTTTACTTGTGTAGTACTGCGTATTGGTGCAATAATCGATAGTACTGTACATCAGTGTGACGGTATGGTCGCCTGGCGATGCAAAAGAGTGAGTGAATGAGGCTCCGGAATATATCTGCTCACTTTCATCTGTCTTCCATTTATAGGCTGTGACAGAACCACCATGACCTGTGAAAGATACGTAGGCTCCGGGACAGATTGTGTCGTGGTCTTGTGTTATGTCAACCTCTACGGAGTCCTGCCCTTGCACAATAATGTAGACGGTGTCGAACAAGGTGATGTCGCAATAACGCCGTTCCAGGTAGATGTAGAAGTTGACAGGATAGAGACCCGAGGACTGGTTGTTGACGGCAAGTGTGATAGCGTTAGTAAAAGCATCTCCCTGAATCGAGGCGCAATGCTGCATATCCTGCTGTATCTTCCATTTGTAGAGGAAGTTCTCCTGCTTGGGTACCTCATTGTCTCCCCATACGATTTTGGAACCGGGGCATACCGTAATGGGGGAAGGGATGTTGAGTGGCAGGGGCAGGCGCTCTGTCACGGTGTGTGTGTATGCGCTCGTGGAGCGGCACCCCAAAAACCGATCGTATGTATATGCTGACACATCGCACACGGTGCTATCGTAGTTGATGGTCACTTCATTGCCTGAAATCTCTAATGGCGTGCCACTGTTGCATGCTGGCTCCCAGATGATTGTATAGTTTGGATTGGAGGGAGAGGCCTTCAGCAGAATGCCCGAATGGAGGCAGGCGGTGTGGGGATTGTCCGGGGAGAGGTCGTAGATGGTCGGCGCGGGCGGCGTGTCCTGCACGGTGAGGATGAACTCCGCCGCACGGCAGTGGCTGTTGTTTTCAGCGGTGACGAGGTATTTTCCGGGATGGGGAAACGTCTCGGATAGGGAGGACTGCGAATAGAAGGAACCCACGGGATGGTTGTCGTTGTCCATATCGTAGACTTTCCATGTGGCGGGGACAGGGGGTATGGTGGAGAGGTTGCAGGGGGAGGAGATGCAGATGCGCTCCTCGCCTGTGATGGCGAGTTTCGGCTTGGCCACCACCGTCAGGGGGACGGAGGAGAACTCGCCGCATTCGAGGAAGCCGCACCTGTAGGAGACGGAGATTTGGTAGGTGCCGGGCTGGTCGAAGATCACCATCTGCTCGTTGGCACCGTTGACGGGAGCCAGTGTCACGCCACTGGCGGGGGTGACGTTCCAGTGGTACTCGGTGGAGCCGAAGAGGGGGATGCTGTAGATGACCGCCTCGCCGACGCAGGCCGTGGACTGCCCCTTGATTGAGAGGCCGTCCTCGATGACGGGGATTTTCTTGCTCTGCAGGGAAGGACAGGCCACGTCGCCGCAGAGGAGGCCGTCAAGTCCGATGACGCCGTAACCATCGTGCGGACGGTCCCACTGCACGGTGACCGCCGGCGTATTCTGGCCGTCGAGTATCGCTCCGCCGTCGACATACCAGAGGTATTTTTCGCACGGTGGACTCATGGCTTTGTAGGTCACTGTCGCTCCTTCGCACACGGTGCCGTAGCAGTCGAGTTCAAGGGGTGTACCCTCCAGTATGTAGATCAAGAAGATTTCCTCTTCGTAGCATCCGCAGTTGTTGTAGACGCGGTGCACCACCTTGTCGTCGACCCACACATTCTCTATCCTGTAGTTGGGTGTGGAGGAGGTGCCTCCCGACACGCTCTCCCAGTAATAGCCCGCGATGTCGGTGTTGGTGGTGGAGGAGAGTTCGGTGAACTCCACGGTCTCGCCCTTGCATACGTAGATGACCTTGTAGCCATCGGTCTCCACCGTATAGGCTGGGGTGGTCGCCGCTTCGATGCGAGGCTTTTCCATCAGACGGACATTGACGGTTTTTGTACAAGAGATGCCATCCGGTCCATATATTGTCACCGTTAATTGGCCTGCGGGGCCATTACCCCATGTGATTGTAATGGAACCGTTTCCGCTGTCCGTATGGGATTCATCGCCAGCCACTTCCCATACCCATTTGTTCGGCGTGTATCCTCCCATATCAGTATGGGCAGTATAAACGACTTTCATCCCTTGGCAGGCAATCAGCGTGTTGGGTTCCTCGTTGTAATACCCGTTCTTCTCAAAAGGCAGGATACATTCCGACTCAAAGTCGCTTGCAATAGAAATGTTGCATGGGTATTCTTCTTGCGGAGGATCGGGAGGGAGAATGTTTTGTGGGAAATGTGGCGCTTGCGCTAAAGCACTTTCCGACAGGAGGCACAACAGTGGCAACAATGCCAAGACACGTTTGCTCCTATTTAATACTGGTTTTTTCACAATTTGATGATTTTTTGTTTGTATATGTTTCTGTCTGTTATTATCTCGATATAGTAGATACCTGATGGGTATGCACTCAGGTCAAGGGCATTTGTGCTATTTCTTTCATGGTGACGAATACCATTGGACGAAATTATACAATATTCAATGATTGGCTCGTTTTCTGGCAATTCAAAGCTGACGGTGGAATTGGTGGGATTGGGGTGGCATTTTACGTGCATAAAATCAGCTTTTTCAATTGATACTGGTACTGGCTCCTCAACGGGTTGAGAATACGGACGGCAGCAAAAGCTGCTGTCGACATATCTGGCAATTACGGCCACACTGTTTCCCTCAATGGGTATGGTTGTATTGCCCAGAGTGAAACCGTCTGCAGTTGAGACCATAATGTAAAGGCTGCTGTCGTGCGCAGACAAGCTGGAGCAAAGCGCCCTTTTGTCGGATTCAATGTTCAGGTCGATAAACTCCAATTCGCGGAGCGAATGGTCCCAAACGATTACTCCTGTCCCCCATTTGTTGTTTGCAATGCGGATGATAGAATCAGCACATTGGATATTTCCTTTATATACAACTTGGGCAAAAATCCTTCCGTTTGATTCTGTAAGACCGCAACTTTCATAATAAATTTTCATAAAATCAGTCTCCTGTGTAGACAGAATGTGGTCATAACACCCCAATGAATTACTCCCTCTTTCAATCTTCATTGCAAATGCATTCGAGTTGGCGTTTCCGAGGTCAAGGACTTGGCCTCTATACGTTGGCGTAAAAACTGAACCATTTTCGGCGAATACTCCGATAATGAAAAGTGCATTGCTGTCATTTGAAGAAATACAATCCTCAAATACCAAATTGGTATTGAGAATTCGATCTGTGTCTTGTTCAGGTAATAATTGAATGACGTCGAGCGGAACAAGAGAGGTGTCATATTCAATCACAACTCCCTGCATATTAGAAGTAAACGATACAGACTTGCTTGTGTCGCCCTGCAAAGGGAGGGTCATTACTGATGGTTGGTCGTACAGGTTGAACGACAGATACACGTGATTGCCGTCTGCGTCTGCCACCAATTTGCGATGTTCAGGCAAGTTTGACCATGACTTTTCAGTATTGGAGAAGACATACCGACATGCCAGCAGCTCCGAGAAATGGGGGGCAAACTTCCATATTCGGTAGTTGTGAAGAGACGAACGTTCGGAAAGGACATCGGAAAAAAGTTGACGACCGTTTACTATTACGACGACCTCGCTTAACAATCCATTGCTTATATTGTATGATTGCGATTGGTCACAAGTGTCGCAAAACAACCACAATAAATTGTCGGTTATGTGGCCAAAGTAGATATTGCCTTGATTATCCACGCAGAAATTGCCAGGCTTAAATTGGTCGAGGGCTATAAACACAGTATCGAAATCGTTGTTGGTCTCTCTGTCGAGTGTTATTAATTTGCCGTTTCTGTCCTTATATGCCGTGTAGAGAATATAATTCTCTGTGAGATTGCCGTCAAGGTCGAAAACGGAGATGGCTGTTGTTATACCTCCGTCTGTAAGACTGTCCATATACAACTGTAGATAGTCAAGATTGTCTTTTGTGATTAAAGTGTCATAGAAATAGAGATATTCACGGTCTTCATAGGGAATAGGAATGCAGACACTCGCGTAAAGGGCCGTGTCTCCTACCAGTTGCAATTCGTAGATGTGAGTCGGATTCCAATTGTTGGCATGAAGTATTTTCGTCCACATGATTTCTCCTTCGGGAGAGATCTTCATGATGCATGAATTGGCTGTGCCTGTGTTGTATAGAGTGGGAGGCAGTAGTTCCTGCCCATCGATGGAAGCGCCGTAGGCGAAAATTCCGGCGACATATAGGTTGCCGCGGGAATCGGTGACGGAACTGACTATGCGGTTCCATTCGCGTCCTGCCGGGTCTTGCCCGGAGTAGGACTTCACCCAGTCGAATCGCTGGGCGTGGACAGTGACTGTCAGTAGCGCGAGGAGCGCCAATGTAAGTGTTCTTCTTGCCATAGTTTTTTTTTATTTTGTTTTTAATGTTTACACTTTGACGATTCAACATAATAGATTAAAAAAATGCGTCAAAATTTCCAAGCGATGTCATTTTTATGATTATTTAACATTTGCCGAACTCAACCAGCAAATGCAACACTTTGGTCAAAAACAGAAAAAACAGGGGGAGAGTTCCAGTTGGAAGTCGAAACAGGCAGTCGTGAGGCGCGACGGCTTGTGGAGGATTGAGAAACCGTCAATCCGCCATGCAGTCATTGTTCCAAGAGAACGCTTGCATCGGTTTGATAGAGAAGTCCGTCGTGCAGTTGTTGCAGGGGGTGGTCAACTTACGTTGAAGGTGGGAGGGAAAGCCGACGGCTCACGCCTTGGGGTCGTAGGTGCGGAAGAGAAGTATGGGGCCGTCGGAGGAGACGGTGAAGCTGTCGGCCAGCACGGCGTTGAGGGTGGCCTGCCACCAGAGGGTGGGGCGGAAGTGGTCCAGCGGCCATTGCAGGCCTGTGGCGCTGATGGCGGTGCGCGGGTCAAAGGAGAAGAGGGAGACCTGCTGGCGAGGAAAGGCCTCGAAGGTGCGTTCGCCGATCATGGTGTAGAATCGGCCGTGGTCGGTGAGCATCTCTATGTCGGCGCCAGGATGCTCCTCGCCGAAGGTGACGAGGTAGGAGATGTTGCCCAGCGTGTGGTCCTCGCGGCGGCCGGTGGCACCTAAAATTGTGAAGTGGGTGGTGGATGGTTGAAAGTGGGCGGTGGCCCAATTCATTGCTTTGTGCAGGTCGTTATAGTCCTGTTCGTCCACCTGCACCCAGCGGTTGCCGAGTGCCCGCTTGTCAGTTTCCGGCAGTGAGTCGCCGTCGCCGATGACGACGAAGTCAGCGGGCAGTGGGCTGTGGTTGGCGAGCAGCATGGAGTATGCTGAATCGCAGCACACCACGAAGTCGGCCTCGCGCAGAGCGCGCAAGGGTACGGGGTGCGTCGGCGGGTCGCCCGCAGCCAGTATCACGACACGCTTTCTTTCTTCCATCTTATTATGCCAAGCACACAGAAGATCTCGAAGACCACATACAGCGCTGCGGAGGCATAGTTGCCTGTCAGCCAGAAGATGGCTATCATCATCGGCTCCACGATGAGCCACACAATCCACTGCTGCCAGTATTTGTGGGAAAGCATCCACATGGCCACTATTGTCAGTGCCGAGGAGATGCCGTCGATCAGCGGGTATTGGCTCTCGTCCGGCAGCAAGTATTTCAGCACCGCCCAAAGAGCCACGCTCAGAACCGCCGAGACCACAATCAGCCACGGCACGTAGCGCGCCGGGCAGGAGCAGACGGGTCGCTCCTCCTTGTCGCGTCGCCCCAGGATGCCGTGCCACACGAGGATGCCGTATATTGACATGACAAAGTTGTAGCAGCAGATGGCTCCGTTGGCGTAGATGCCGCTGGTGAAGTCGATGGCGATGTAGAACGCCGACATCACCAGGCTCAACGGCCAGAACCATCGGTCTGCCCTATATTCGCTCACGATATAGGCCAGACCGATGACGGCTCCTATGATTTCAACAATATTCATTTAGAAACGGTATATTACGCGGCCCATGAAGTTGATGCCGGGCTGCTGGA
>JAFVAM010000047.1 GCA_017480525.1 Bacteroidales bacterium
AGGCTGGCAAGTATAGACTGATTCTATCATTTACAGAGAATCTATTATGAGTCCGCCGTAATAAATTTCGTTAAACGTTTGGGGGGTGCAAAGGATTTTTTACCTTTACACTCCCAAATTCATTTACCTCAAATCCTTTCTAATCTGTTCAGACTCTCTCATCAGTCTCTTTACAGTGCTGTCGTTTTGTGCAGCCCTCTGTTCCATTTCATGGCGGCGACGGATGGAGTCCTCGTAGTTAATGACGAACTGCTGGCAATGGTGGATGCCGTCCTCGTTGCCTGCCCAGACATTGCACTCCATCCATATCACGTTGGCGTTATTGGCGGGTAGTGTAGCCCTTACCGCCCGATACTTCCAGCCCGCTAATGCAGTTCCTCTATTTCTTTTGCAGTGGTTTAACAGAGTTTAACTCGCTTTCGACGAGTTTATCGCGGTTCTTCGCAAGCGAAGCGGCAGAGCCGAGCGACATTTTGGCAACCTAACTTCTTCTTCAATCCTCCCAAATTTGCATAATCCCGATTTCTGGATTTCCTCATTCTTCCCCCGTATTGCCTTTATTTTAGGCCGATTTGCATTAATTTTCCAAAATTCCACGTTTGTAACAACTTTTTTTCGTATCTTTGCATTTGGAAACCATAAGACACACAACGACTGTTAAACATTGGTTTTCCGCCTGGTAGAGCGGTCACTCCACAATTTATTTACAAACAAGAAAACATGCAAGACATGAAAAAAAACATGCGTGGATTGACCTATGCAATCCTATCCATCAGCCTGCTGACCGTCATGGCCGGTGCTGCCGTCGCCCCTGCCCTCGGAGCCGTGAAAAACCACTTCTCCGACTGCTCGCCCACCACCATCCAGCTGATTGTCAGCCTTCCACCCCTGTTCATCATCCTCACCACCCTCCTCTTCCGTCCCCTGTGTCGGCTAATGAAGACGCGTACGCTGGCCCTGACGGGGCTGCTGCTATATGTGGCGGCAGGTGCCGGAGCCTTCTTGGCCGACGACATCGCCGTCCTGCTGCTCCTGCGCGCTCTGCTGGGCATCAGCGTGGGAATGATCATGCCGCTCTCCACAGGTCTTTTGAGCTACTACTTCCCTCCCGAGGAGCAAGGACGCCTGATGGGGCTCTCCGCCGCCATGAACCAGATGGGCGGCGTGGTGGCCACACTTCTGGCCGGCATCCTGGCATCGGTGCAGTGGAACTTCGCCTTCCTTGTCTACCTGGCAGGCCTCTTGGCGGCAGTGCTGGTGGTGGTCTTCCTCCCCAACGAGCGGTTGGCAGCCGCCGACGGACACCTCAAGGCCTCCACGCTCTTGCGCTTCCACCCCTCGGTGACGGCCATGCTACTCATCATGACCATCTTCTTCGTCTACCCCACCAACTTCGCCCTCACCGCTGCCGCGCAGGGCGTCGCACCTTTGGTCACGACGCTCGTCATGGTGGGCCTCGACCTGGTGGCCTTCGGCGTGGGAATGTCTTTTGGATGGTTGATGAAACACCTGCGGCGACAGATGAAATACGCCGCCCCGCTGCTATTCCTCGCGGGATATGCCCTGCTGGCATGGATGGACGGACTGGGCGGAATGATTGTCGGTTCGGTCGTCATCGGACTCGCCAACGGCGCGGGAGTACCCTATGTGAACACCATTGCCAGCATCAAAGGCGGTCGCGATGCAGCCACTACCGTGATGCCGCTCATCTCCGCCGCACTCTACCTCGGCCAGTTCGTCTCGCCGCTCATTGTCAGTCCTATAGCCAACAGCCTCGGCGGCACCCAGGCTCCGTATGTGGTGGCTGCGGCGCTGTCCGTCGTCTTTCTGTCGCAGACCTGGCTCACACGCAAGCACCACGCCTTGCCACCGAAGGCCTGACAACCCCCTCAATAGAGGGTGGCAATCTTCATCAGGATGCGGCCGAGTTTGTCGCCCGCCACAGCCGACGACACTTCGTGGCCGTTGCTGATGATGGCGAATGCCAGACGGTCGCCGTTGGCGGCGTCGACATATCCGGCATAGGCTTTCACTCCGTCCATGGTGCCGGTCTTTAGTCGCACGGAGACGGTGGCCGGCAAATGGGGCAGGAGGTTCTTGGCGGTGCCGCTCTCCCCCACCTTGGGCAACGTGCGCAGAAACTCTTTGAAGAAAGGTTCTTTGCCGATGGCCATGAGATAGCGGCAGACGAAATCGGCAGTAACCCTGTTCTGCGGCGAGAGTCCACTGCCGTCGTTCACCCTCACCCCGCCGGCTTCCAGACGCTTCTCCCTGAAGAAGTCCATCACCACCTTGCTGCCGTTGACAAAATTGCCACGGCCATACTTGGCATAGCCCATGTATTTGAAGATGGCCTCGGCATAGATGTTGTTGCTGGTGAGGTTGGTGTATTGCGCGATGGTGTAATAGTCGCTGCTGTAGTAGTCGAGCACCACGCGCATGCTGTCGGGTTGCGAGTAGACCTGCATGGAGTTCGAAGAGATGCTGATGCCATGGGTGCGGAGATAGGAGGAGAAAAGGTCAGCGCACTGCCTGGCGGGATTGGGCATGGCACCGCGGACGCGAAACTCGCTCTTGCCCATAGGGACGGTGCCGCGATAGAGGCGCCCGGAGTTGTGTGGGCTGCCGTAGATGACCACGTTGTCGCCCGACCCTTCAGGCCCCGTCGTCACCTCGTTGACTTCCAACACATTGATATTCTTTGGCGACAACCTCGTCACCGTGGTGGGATAGCCCAGACGAGTGCCGGGGTTGAAGAATACGAAATACATGTTCTCATGGAAGTTGAGCCCGTAGACACCCGCGCCATAGTAATTGCCCACGTCGCCCCAGGCCCAGGTGTCGTGGAGCGCCTGCTCGTCGAAGATACTGATGTTGTAGCACACACGGCCGTCCACGCGGCGTATGCCCTTCTTCTTCAAAGCCTTCGTCCATCCGTCGAAGAGCGAGTCCGGAGAAGTCTGCCTGTAGCGGTAGGAACCCAGCATGGGGTCGCCGCCACCAATGATGTAGATGTTGCCGTGCAACACCCCGTCACGGTCTATCTCGCCGCGGATGCCAATCCGGGTGACGAACCTGAAATCGCTGCCCAGACGCGAAAAAGCCACACCGGTGGTGAAGAGTTTCTCCACCGACCCGGGCGTCACCGAGGTCTGGCTGTTGTAGCTGTACACCTAGCGGCCTTTCGTCATGTTGTACACGCAGACAGCCATTGTGCCGTGCTGCATGCCGGTTTCGCGGTGCACGTCGAGGATGGTCTTCTCCAAGTCAGCCACCTGTTGGGCTGTGGCGCCAAAGGCCATCAGCATTCCGAGAGAAAAAAAGAGCAGTCGTTTCATCATTGTCTGAGGGAATTGTTGATACTTTCAATACTGCCGAGCACGGCATCGCGCCCCATGCCCGTGAGCGCCGAGGTGAGGAACAGCGGCGGCAGTTCCTCCCACTGCTCCGCCAGGCTCTTCTTCATGGCCCTGATGTTGGCTTGAACCTCGCGCTGGCTCTCCTTGTCGGCCTTGGTGAAGACCAGCGAGAGCGGCACACCGTTGACACCAAGGAACTCGATGAACTCCAAATCGATGCGCTGCGGCGGAATGCGGCTGTCGATAAGCACGAAAACGCTGGTCAACGCCTCGCGGTGGAGGAAATAGTCGCGCATCATGACACTCCATTTTTCTCGCGAGGCCCTCGACGTGCGGGCGTAGCCATAGCCGGGGAGGTCCACCAGATACCACTCCTCCAGCTCTTTGCGCCCGTCGCGTTCCACCTCGCTGCCTATGAGGAAATGGTTGATGAGCTGTGTCTTTCCCGGACGTCCGCTGGTCTTGGCCAGTCCCTTCACACCGGTGAGCATATTGATGAGCGACGACTTGCCCACGTTGCTCCTCCCGATAAAGGCGTATTCGGGGCGTCCGTCGGCAGGACAGAGTCGATAGCTGGGGCTGCTGATGCTGAAAACTGCACTCTTTATCTTCATGGCTCAAAAAAAACTATTTGCGTCCGGCACGTTTCATCTTGCGCAGTTCCTGCTTCAGCTCGCGCTGTTTCTTCTTGAGATGGCGCAGCTCCTTCATGGTCTCCAGCTCCTCGGGGGTAATCTGCTTCCACCAGGGCAGGAGCTTCATGTTGACGCCGAAGAGGCGGCGGCGGTCCAGCTTGACGTTGCGCTCGTCGTAGCTGTCGATGTAGCGGCGACGCTTGTCGGGGAAGATGTCATTGAGGGTGATGAGTATGCCGGTGTCGGTGGTGCCGGCCAGATGGTGGTTGGGGCAGGTGCCGAAGGAGCGCATCGTGGGTGTGAGGTTCATGTAGGCGTTGATGAGCGGCGGCACAGTGCAGCCACATGCACGGACGGCATGGAGGAGTATCTGGTAGTCCTCCTTGTAGTTGCGGCCGGTGAAGAGCTGGACAAGCTCGTTGTAATCGCTCTCGATACTCACCCGCTCATAGGGCCACACGAGACCGTCGCGGTCGGGGAAATGCTTCTGGTAGAAGAAAAGTATAAGGTCGCGAGCCTTGACGTCGAGGTCGCCATACATGGTGATTTTGCCGAAGAAATAGCGGGTCTCGGGGATTTCCATGATGAGGCTGCCCAGACCGTCCCACAGGTTGTCGAGGCTGTAGAGGCCCTTGCGCAGGTTGTTGCCCGGCTGGTAGGCCGGCTGCACGAAAGCGCGCCCCAGCTCGACGGTGTAGGGCAGGTACTCGTTGACAAACTGTTCGCTGAACTGGTATTGGTCAGCCGTGGGAGTGACGATGGAGCCGTCCTCACGGCGCAACATGTTGCTGCCGTGGATGAAGCGGTAGGCCCCCACTATCTCCTCGTCCTCGGGACTCCACACAAAGAGCTGCTTGCAGCAGTAGGGGTCGTCCATGATGTCGTACATGTCGATGTCCACCTCCTTGCCCGTGCCGCCACCGTCGGTGGCAAAACTCAGTTCGCGCAGACGCCCTATCTCACGCATGATGTTGGGCGAGAGGTGCGACGTGGTGACATAGATTTCCTTGTTGCCATAGTTGCTTTTGCGGAGGAAATGCCTCTGCTTGAGTTCTTTCTTGATGAGTTCGCGGTCCACGGGCGGCGCGATGTACGAGAGGTCGGTCACAGGTTTTGTCTCCATTGTCTGATAAGAAAAAAGTTTTCAGGGTTAGTAAGCGAATTCCGCAGCGGGATTGAGTTTCAGTTTGTAGACATGCTCGCGCACCAGCGCCGCCCATTCGGCAGGCGTGTGGCGGCGGTCGAAGGTGGCGGCGGGGATGGGGCGGCCAAAGGTGATGGTGAAGGTCTTGCCACGCTGGGCGAACATCTCGGCGGGCAGCATGGCCATCTCGTAGCTGAACTTGATGCCCAGCCGCTTGCGCAGGTTGGCCACGGTGTAGAACACATTGCGGTTCAGAGCCTCGGTGAACACCGGCACCACGTCGCGTCCATACCTCACGGCTTTCTTCACGAAAGTGGGCTTCCACTCCAGGTCCTGCACCACCCCCTTGATGCGGCGCGAACATGCACCGGCGGGATAGTAGAGCAGCGTCTTGGCGCTGGCGAAAGCCTCCTCCAGACCAGCCAGGGCCTTGGTGCGGTTCACCTTGTCGATAGCCACGAAAAGCTCCCGCAGACCAGGCAGATAGAGCAGAAAGTCGTTCACCGGGAAGACGATGTCCTTCCTCCGCCGTCCCACGGCACCCATCAGCGCCAGCCCGTCGGGGCCGCCCAGCGGATGGTTGCCCACCACCATCGGGTAGCCTTCAAGCGGCAGATTGTCAAGCCCGTTCACCTTCACATCAAGCCCCAGGTTCCACGGCTCCTTGCCTTCGGTGAAGGCATAGACAAAGTCCAGACCAAAGAAATCGCGGTCCTTGTAGATGGTCTCGTTCACCTCGTCGATATGCAGCAGCCGCTCCGCCCAGCGCAACACAAACGTCGGCACCCGGACACCCTTGTCGGCCAATATTTTCTTCAGGTCGATATAGTTTTCTGTAATCTCTTCCTTTTCCATTCGCAGCTTTCTGAACTGAACATTTTAAAAATGCAAAGTTACGAATTTTTTCGGACATGGCGCTAAAAAAATATAAACACATAGTAAAAACACACTCACTGCCGCAGCGGCAACACCACA
>JAFVAM010000048.1 GCA_017480525.1 Bacteroidales bacterium
ACCACGACTTCCAAGCCATGCTTGGCGGACATCTGGCATTCCGGTTCTCCAGCGGATGGGATGCCTTTGCCGAGGTGAAGTGCAACCTCTTTCCCGAATATTTCGACAACGCCGGAGGTTCGGTGAACCTATGGTCGTTTGTGGTAGGCGTCACGCGTCAGTTCACAGAGACGCCCTTCCAGCGCCGCACACAATATGAGTCGCGTGATGTGCTGGAGGACTGGTTCTTCGGCGCCGGCGTGGGGCCCAACTTCTCGTCGTTCACCTTCGAGCATATCGACAAACTGGGCATGTACGGCGTGGCACCGGAGATTATGTTCGGTCGCAACTACAGCAATTTCTGGACCATCCGCTTCGAACTGGCTGGCCTCACGGCCCACGAACGCTACGACACCATCAACGAAGAAGCCGGCAAAGGCTTTACATTCTCGACATTCCATGCCGACGTAATGGCCAATCTCACGCATGCTCTCCGTTTCACGCGTGGCAGAAAACTCAATGTGCTGCCCTATCTTGGCGCGGGTCTCGTGTGGCGCTACGACAATCCCCGTTTCGACATGGCTGCCGATTTCGGCGTGATGTTGCGCTATTATCTGGGCAAGCGTAGCGACCTCTATATGGACTTCAAATATGCCATGGTGCCGCCGAGAATCGGTGGCGGTGCTGCCGATGCGCCAGATTTGCCCGGCCTCTTCGGCGAAGACATCATCTGGGTGGGTCTACCATCGCTCACTATTGGCTATATATACAACCTCGGCCACAGCACGACGCGCTATCGCCTCCCGGCACACTGGAGTCCTGTCATCGACTGCGCCGACTGAGAAGCGGACAGCAGACAACCCATAGGGGCGGCAGAACAGCAATCATTTGCTTTCTGCCGCCCCTATGCATTGGCGTGTGTGTCGCGGTAGGAAGGGCTTGTATACCCTTCCCCCGTCGTTTTTTTTTTTTTCAGAGGCTGTTATAGGCGGGACTGAAGGTGTCTCCACCTTGCAGATTGCCGGTCTGCAGGCCTTTTTTGAGCCAGCGCATACGCTGGGCGGAGGTGCCGTGGGTGAAGCTCTCGGGGTATACCTGGCCACGGGCCCGTTTCTGGAGGTAGTCGTCGCCGATTTTCTGTGCGGCATCGATGGCTTCCTGCAAGTCGCCTTCCTCGAGGGAACCGAACATCTTGTTCTCGTGGTATCCCCACACACCGGCATAGTAGTCGGCCAGCAGTTCGATGCGGACGCTGGTCTTGTTGCGCTCGGTCTCGCTCTGTTTGGCCATCTGGCTGTGGGCCTGGTCGAGTACGCCGAGGAGGTGTTCCACGTGGTGCCCAACCTCGTGGGCGATGACGTAGGCGTAGGCGAAGTCGCCGCCGGCACCGAGGCTCTGGGGCATCTCGTTGAAGAAGTCGAGGTCGAGGTAGAGGCATTCGTCGGCCGAGCAGTAGAAGGGGCCGACGGCGGAGGTGGCGTTGCCGCAGCCGCTCTGGACGCTGCCATGGAAGAGTACCATGGTGGGGGCTTTGTAGGTGCGGCCCATCTTCTTGAATTCCGCTGTCCAGACGTCCTCGGTGGAGGCGAGGATCTGCTTGGCGAAGACGGCGAACTCTTCTTCCTGGGCCGTGGGGGTGTAGTTCTCGTTTTGTCCGCTCAGGGCGGTGTTGGCCACCTGCTGCACCACGTCGCCGGCGTTGCCGCCGCCCAGCAGTGTCAGGAGTGCCGCGATGATGATGGCGCCAATACCGCCGCCGATGGCGACTTTGCCGCCTTTGCTGCGGCGGTCGTCCACGTTTGTGCTTTGTCTTCTTCCGTTGAGGTTCATGATGTGTGAGTGTTGGTTTCTCTTTTTTTGATAATGTTTTTTTATTATGGATATAACGTGCGCGGAACCTCTTTATTGTACCATTGCCATGGTTTTTCTCCAGTGTCGCATTAATGTTGCCGGAATCATAGTGCGAACGCGTTCGGGCAATGTGGTGCCTGAACTCAATTTTTTTTCGTATCTTTGCATTTTTACATTGCAAAGGATGAAAAAACATATGCTGTTGAAATATAGATTGATAATGCTGGTGGCGATGCTGACGGCGCCCATGGTGGCGGCGGGACAGCAGGGGACGACAACCACAGTGCAGGGCCGGGTGCGCGACGCGGAGACCAACGAGCCGATGCCGTTTGTGCAGATTGTCTTCGAGGGCAACACCCTCGGCGCCGAGACCGACATGGACGGCAAGTTCACCATCAGCAACACACAGGGGCTGACGAAGTTGCAGTTCCGCATGATGGGCTATGAAACGCAGACCTTCAAGGCCGAGAAAGGGAAGACGAAAAAACGTGTGACCATCAAGATGGTGCCTCGCGGCAAGACGCTGCAGACTGTGGAAATCACGGCCCAGAAGGGCAAAAGCAAATACAGCAGGAAGAACAACCCTGCCGTCGAGCTGGTGAAGAAAGTCATAGACCACAAAGAGCAGAACCGCATCGAAAACGTAGACCGCTATCACCGCCAGGTCTACGAGCGTCTCTCGATGTCGCTCGACGACTTCAACCCCGACTTCGAGGGCAAGCGCATCTGGCGCAAACTGAATTTCTTGGAGAAGTATATCGACGAGACGGAGTTTGACGCAACGCCCATCCTTTGCATATCGATGCGCGAGGCGCTGGCGGAGGAGAGCTACCGCAGGAGTCCTTCGCTGAAGAGGCGGCTGGTGACGGGCAAGCGCATGGAGGGTCTGGACGAGGTGATGGAGGACGAGGGCATGGACGCCAACATCCAGGCGATGTTCACGCCGGTGGATATATATGATGCAGACATCGAATTGATGCTCAACCATTTCACGTCGCCTCTCTCGCCGTTGCTGGCTGTGACGTTCTACAAGTACTACATCACCGACACGACTTTCGTTGACGGTCAGAAGTGCGTGGAACTGAGTTTTGTTCCGCAGAACCAGCAGAGCTATGGCTTCACGGGTCGCATGTACGTGAGCCTGGATCCCGACAGCACATTTGCACTGACGAAATACGTGATGACGGTGTCGCCGCACGTGAACCTGAACTTTGTGCGCGACCTCTCCATCGTGCAAACCTTCCAGCGCGACAGCACCGGACGCTACCTGCCCTACCGTTGCGACACCTACGGGCGCATGTACATCTCCAAACGCATTCAAGAACTCTATGTGCACCAGATGCGTGTCTACACCGACTACGACCTGAGCGACACGGCATCGATGCTGGCGGACAGCCTCTTCTCGGCTTTCGAACACGAGGTGGTGCTGCCGCGCAAACAGCTGATGCACTACAAAAGCGAGTTCAACGAGCGCCGCCCTGTGAAACTCAGCGCCAAGGAGACGGTGCTGGACAGCATGTGGGTGGAGCTGCGGCGCCTGCCGGAGTTCCGCGCATTGAAGGCCACGGGCGAGGTGCTGGCCAGCGGCTATGTACCCACTTCGCGCAAGAGGAGCGACAGCAAGTTCGACATCGGGCCGGTGTTCAACATCTTGAGTTTCAACCACCAGGAGGGCTGGCGTCTTCGCCTGGGCGGCATGAGCAAGGCCAACCTCAGCCCCCGCCACTTCCTCGAGGGCTATGTGGCCTACGGTTTCCGCGACCAGCGGCCGAAGACCAACCTCACCTACACCTACACCTTCGACGACAAAGACCGCCACGTACACGAGGGACCCTACAGCAGCGTGAGCCTCAACGTGACCTACGAACTGGAAACCCCCGGCCAGGGCTACGACAACTTCGACCGCGACAACATCTTCTCCTCCTCCGACCGCGAACTCAACGTGCAGTATGTGGCGCAGGCCCTGCTGCGCCTGCGCAAGGAGTGGAAGAGCCACCTGCGTTTCGACAGCTGGGTGGCGGCGCGACGCTACGAGCCTGCGGGCTCGCTGCGCTACGAGGAATACCAAGCCGACGGCTCGCTGAAAAACATTGACTATTTCACCGACTGCGAGCTCCATGCCGCCTTGAGCTTCACGCCCAACTTCTCCGCCGGCACCCGCCGCCGCGAGACGCAGAGCAACCTGCGCCGCGACGCCCCCACCATCTCGCTGTCGCACAACATGAACCTCGTCGACGGCGAGCGCCTCATCCAGAGCACCTCCTTCTCGGCCGACAAGCGCTTCTGGCTCTCCTCCTTTGGCCATATCGACGCCAAGCTTGTCTCCGGCGTCATCTGGAACCGCGCCCCCTACACACGCCTCTACATCCCTTCCGGCAACTCCAGCCTCTACATCGCCACCAATGCCTTCAACACCATGCGCCCCATGGAGTTCATCATGGACCAGTATGTGGCACTCTTCGCCACCTATCACCTCAAAGGATGGATCCTCAACCGCATACCCCTCGTCAACCGTCTGCGTTTCCGCGAGGTGGTGGGCTTCAACTTCCTCTATGGCGGCCTGACTACCAAGAACGACTTCCTGACCGACCCCACCGGCCTCTACCGCATGCCCGAAGGCACCAAGCCTTTCGGCACCACTCCCTACATGGAATACTCCCTCGGCATCGAGAACATCTTACGCTTCCTGCGCGTGGACTTCGTGCGGCGGCTCTCCTACCTCGACGGCCTCGAAGGCTGGGACCGCTGGTTTGTCCGCATCGACTTCAAGTTCTCGCTCTGACCGTCGAAGGAACACCGGAATGACAAGAAAGACAATCCTCAATTTTTTTGTTTTTAGAGATATGAAGAAGAAAATCCTGATAGCAACGATAGTTTCGTTTCTCGGTTTCCAGTTTGCCGACCTCCGCGCCCAGGAGGAGCAGAGGCAGTATGTCAGCTGGGGTTTCGCGATGGGCCCCAACATCTCGTCATACATCATGAGGGTGGACCCCCTGCTGCGCGACACTCTCATCGCCGACTCCATGCTCAGCGCCCTGCCCGCCACGGGGCTCAGCCTCGGCGTCTTTCTCGACTATCACATCACCGACGAGTGGTGCCTCCAGGCCAACGGCACCCTTTCGCTCGAGCAGGCCACTTTGCGCTATGCCGACCATCACTCCCACATGCTCACCCTCGGCGCCGATGCCGGCCTCTCCGTCTTCTACCGCCACCCCTGGCGCGGCGGCAACGCCTTTGTGGGCTTCGGCCCGTTCTTCCATTTCGTGCTCTATTCCGCCGCCACCGAGGACATCAACCTCTACCGACGCCATCTATACAACGACCCCGTCGACGGCAAGACCCACTTCGCCATGAGCGACATCCACGCCGGCCTCAACCTCACCCTCGGCTACGAGTTCCCCTCACGCTGGTTCCTCCAGATGGAGGGACGCTTCGGGGTCACCGACATCCTTAACCTCTCCACCCCCGGCACCTATGTCTACCCCTACAAGGTCGTCGTCGGGGTGGGCTGCCGCTTCTGACCCCCGCCGGCCCCCTCTCCCTGCCGGGAAACCCTCCTTGTCGGAATTTGTAAAGCAACAGTCTGTCTACCAGGCTGTTGCTTTTCTTTTTCCGGCTCTGTCATGACCTTTGGACAGGCCTGTTTTCAGTCTATTCGTAACGTCCTGATAGTGAGCATCATCTCCCTATCAACTCCCACTCAATTCCCTGCCAACTCCCTACCAACACCTACCCTGGTGGGAGATGGTAGGGAGAAGGCAGGGAGATGGAGGGGCGATGGTCAGGCCATGGCGGCGACGAGCTGCTCCAGGCAGCGGCGGTCCGTGTCGTCGAAGGTGGCCAGGTGGCGGCTGTCGATGTCGAGCACGGCCACGACCTCGTCGCCACGGAACATGGGGACGACAATCTCGCTGCGGCTCTCGCTGCTGCAGGCTATGTGGCCCGGAAAACGCTCCACATCGGCCACCACCACGGTGCGCCGCTCTTTCCATGCCGTTCCGCACACACCCTTGCCATAGCCGATGTGTACGCAAGCCAGCGGGCCCTGGAAGGGGCCGAGGACGAGTTCCCGGTGCGTGGTGTTTTGCGACAGGCCCTCCTCTCCCTTGGAGCGGGGCCGGGACGTGGCTTCCACGCGGTAGAAGCCCGTCCACCAGAAGCCGAACTCGCGGTGCAGCAAGGCGCTGATGTTGGCCATCTTGGCAATCATGTCGTCCTCGCCCTCGCAGAGGGCCTCCACCTGCGGCAGCAGGGCTTGGTATTTCTCTTCTTTCAACATAGGCTTTGTATTCTCACGAATGACCATATCATTCTTCATTCGTAGTTATATGGAACCTTCGTGGTGTTTTTGTGTTCTGGTTATTTCCGTTGTTTGCCTTTCAGTTCGCGGACTGTTGCGTAAGGGGTTTCGTCAGTGAGCGTTATCTCGTATTGGTGTTTGCCGTCTTTGCTCTGTGTGTAGCGGCGGTTGCCGTCGCAGTAGGGGTAGAGCGGCCGTGTGGCGTAGATGGCATGGCCGTTCTTTTTCAGCCATTTGCCAATCTCCTCCATGCGTTGCAAGGCTTCGTCGGGCAGGTTGCCATCGGCATCGGGACCGACATTGAGCAGCAGGTTGCCGCCCTTGGCCACCACGTCGCACAGCATGTGGATCAGTGTCTTGGTGCTTTTGTAGTTGTCGCCCGGCACATGGCTCCAGCTGTCGCCCATGGTCATGCAGGTCTCCCAAGGGTAGGGGAGGAGGGTGTCCGGCACCTGCTTCTCCGGGGTTCGATAGTTCTCGTATCTGCCGCCCACGCTGCGGTCCACGATGAGCATCTGCGGATTGCGCTCGCGGGCGGTGGCGGCGAGACGGCACATGTCCAGCTCCTGCACCTGTCCGCTGCAGCCCAGCCAGGGGCGTGTCTCGTCGTCGACGCTCCATGCAGGACGCACCCATCCGCCGTCGAGCCAGAGGATGTCCACGGGACCGTAGTTGTGCGTCAGTTCGTCGATTTGGTTGTAGGTGAACTCGCAGTAGCGTTGCCAACGGTCGGGATGGGCGGCGATGGAATAGTTCACGTTGCGGTCCGCCGTGGCCCATTCGTGGGCCCAGTAGTCGTCGCAGTGCCAGTCGGGTTTGCTGAAATAGAGGCCTATCCACATGTTCTCCTTGCGGAAGGCTTCGGTCACGCCGCGTGTGAAGTCGGTATGCGCCGGACTGTGCATGCAGGTGTAGTCGGTCTGCCGGCTGTCGAACATGCAGTAGCCGTCGTGGTGTTTGGTGGTGAAGACCACATACTTCATGCCGGCCTCTCGGGCTGCCTCGGCCCACCCTTGCGGGTCGAAGTTCTTGGGGTTGAAGGTATTGCTGAGGTTCTGATAGGCCTGCTTGTACTGGTAGTAGTCGCCGTCCATGGTGCCTTTGACGGGGCGTCCGTCGGCACCGATGCGCTCGCGCACAATCCAGTCCTCGTTGCAGATGCTCCAGCTCTCCACGGTGCCCCACTGTGCATAGATGCCCCAGTGCATCATGAAGCCGAACTTCAAATCCTGCCACTCCCCGATGCGCTGCACGATTGCAGGGTCGCTCTCCGGTATGCTGTCGTGCTGCGCATGGGCAATGGGAAAGTTGAAAATTGAAAGTGCAAATGCGGCTGCCGCCAAAAGTGTTTTGTGTTGCATTGTTCTCAAACTATATATTCTTCGTTGTATCAGTGTTTTTCTTTGTCTATTTCCGGCGGTAGGTGAAGGGAATGTCGATGAGGTCCTTGTCGGCGCTGGAGAGGCCGATGCGGAGGGTGAGGGGTGTGCCGTCGGCGGGTTCTTCCATTCGGGCGGTCTTGGGGTTGTACTGGCGGAGCCAGAAGGGGTCGAGGTGGATGGTGGCGGTGGCGGTCTGTCCCGCGTTTACCCAGCAGTGGCCGATGCCGACGAGCTGCTTGTGCGGCGCGGCGGGGTCGGTGGGGGACACGAGGTAGACCTGCACGACGGCGCGGGTGGCGCTCTGGCCGCCGAGGCAGTAGTCGCCACGCAGGGTGGCGGTGACGGTGAGACTGTCGGCGTCGAAGTGGACGGTCTCGATGTGGTGGCCTACGTAGGTGAGGCCGTAGCCGAAGGGGTAGAGGGGGGTGGCGTCCATGTAGCGGTAGGTGCGGCCCTGCATGTCGTAGTCCTCGAAATCGGGCAGCTGCTGCGTGTTGCGGTAGAAGGTGACGGGCAGACGGCCGAAGATGTGTGGCCCCTGGCAGAGCATCTGCAGGGCCACGGCGCCGCCCATGTCCTCGCCGCCGTACCAGGCCACGAGGATGGCATCCACGTCGTCCACCACGTTTTCCAGGGCGATGGCGCTGCCGGTGCAGAGGACGAACACGACGGGTGTCTGCGGGTGAGACGTCTGCGTACCCAGGGCGTGGAGGTCGGCGACCTGTCCCGCAGGCAGTTCGATGAGGGTGCGGTCGCCACGGTAGAAGCCGGGGGTGTCGATGGGCAGCTCCTCACCCTCGAGTTGGGGGCTGAGGCCGCCGGCATAGACGATGAGGTCGGCGCTGTCGGGGGTGGAGACGAGGTCGTAGAAGAGTTCCAGCCCTCGGCGGATGCTGTAGGTGTGGCGCGGTGTGCCGTTGTAGTTCCCCAGGGGCATGATGGTGTCCTCGGCGTTGGGACCGCAGAGGTATATGCGTGTGTGGCGCTCGATGGGCAGCACATGGTCGTTCTTGAGGAGGACGATGGTGTGTGTGGCGGGGGCGAAGAGTGAGGGGTCGCGGACCACCTCTTCGCCGGCGGGTACGGGCTCGTCGGTGACGCGCAGGCGGGTGCGGAGGATACGGCGCACGTGCTCGTCGATTTTCTCTTCCGGCAGGATACCGGCGCTCCATGCTTCGCGCAGCGCGGGCAGCCCGCTGCCGCACTCTAGGTCCACCTCGCGCCCGAAAGCATCGCCGTAGGCTGCGGTGGCGGTGGCGTGGGTGCGGTGGCGCGGGATGACGGTGTCCGGCTCGTAGGTATCGTTCAGCGCCCAGCAGTCGGTGACCAGCAGCCCGTCGTAGTGCCACTCATTGCGCAGTATGTCAAACAGCTCCCTGTTCGTACAGCATGGGATTCCGTTGATGCGGTTGTAGCCGCACATCACCTGCTGCACGTCGCTGTTCTTTATTATATATTCGAAGGCGGGCAGATAGGTCGTGCGCAGGTCGCGGTGGCTGACCACGCTGTTGAACTCGTGCCTCACGCCTTCTGGGCCGCTGTGTACGGCCATGTGCTTGAGGCAGGCGGCGGTGAGCAAGGGTGTGCCTTGCCAGTCCTCGGCGTGGCCGTGCTGCAGGCCGTTGACGCAGGCCAGACCCATCATGGCGGTGAGGTAGGGGTCTTCGCCGTAGGTCTCCATGCCGCGACCCCAACGCGGGTCGCGGAAGATGTTGATGTTAGGTGTGAAGAACGTCAGCCCCGTGTAGTCGCCGGTGCCGCCGGTGTCCTGCGCGGCGTGGTATTTGCGGCGCGCCTCGGCGGCCACATCGCTGAACATTGCCTGTACCAGCTGTGGGTCGAAGGTGGCCGCCAGGGCAATGGGCATGGGGTACACTGTGGCCTTGCCGGCCCGCGCCACGCCGTGCAGCGCCTCGTTCCACCAGCTGTAGGCCGGCAGTCCCACGCGTTCGATGGCGGGGTTCCGGTGCACCATCAGACTCAGCTTCTCGTCGGGCGTCAGGTGGTTGACGAGCCACTCCACCCGCCCGCCGATGCCCAGCGTGGTGTCCTGCCACGGGTAGCGTTGTGCATAAACGTTTGTGCTGCAAATCCATGCAAACATTATCAGGGGGAAAAAAAGTCTCGTTTTCATAGTGCAAAAATACAAAAAATAAACTTTGGTTGAAAAATATTTCATATTCTCGGCGAGGTTACACTTTTTTTTTGTACCTTTGCAACTCAAAATTATTGTATATAATATATATAAAGTATTGTACACGTGGGAAAAAGAACGATATTCACCAGCCGCATGAAGATGTCGGACATGATAGCGTCCAACTACGACCTCATCCTGATGCTGCCGCGTTTCGGCATCCATCTGGGCTTTGGCGAGAAGACTGTCCGCGATGTTTGTCGCGACTATGGTGTCGACGAGTTTTTCTTCCTCACGGTGTGCAACATATACACTTTCGACGACTTCCGTCCCGACGACGAGGAACTGCAGCGCATCGACCATCGCCTCGTGGTGGAGCACCTCCGTGCCAGCCACCGCTACTATATCGAGGAGCGTCTGCCCCACATGCAGCGCCACCTCGACCATGTGGCCGACAGCGCCGGCGAGCAGTCGGCGGAGGTGCTGAAGAAGTACTTCTCCGACTACTGCCGCGAGGTCCGCGAGCATGTGCGCCGCGAGGAGCGCAACCTCTCCCTCATGCTCACCACCATCAACGAAGGTGAACCCCTCAGCAAAGGCCTCAGCGACACCTATATAAAAGGCCACGACAACATCAAGGACCGCCTCTCCGACCTCACTCAGATCATCTACAAGTACATCCCCGGCGAGCGCCTCAACGAGGAGATGATGGAGCTTGTCTTCGACATCATGCAGCTCAGCCGCGATCTTGAAAAGCATGCCATGATTGAAGAGATGCTCCTGCTGCCGCCGGAGGACTACGACCTCAGCGACCGCGAACAGGAGGTTCTCGAACTTGTGGCCCAAGGGCTGAGCAGCAAGGAGATTGCTGCACGGCTCAATATCGCCGTCAACACCGTCAACACCCACCGCAAGTCCATCACCCGCAAGACCGGCATCAAGTCCGTCGCCGGCCTCGCGGTCTACGTCATGCTGAAAAAGAATTGAGCGAAAAACGCTATAAATCCAACACATTGAGTATGAGGTATTTCAAATATTTCCGTATCGTCCTTGCCGCGCTGATGCTCTTCGGTATCACGGCCTTGCTGCTCGACACCACTGACGGAGCCCTTCTGCGCCACTGGCTGGGCTGGATGCCCAAGGTGCAGCTCCTGCCCGCTATCTTGGCATTCAACGTCGTCGTTGTCGTGGCCATCCTGCTGGTCACCTTCCTTGTCGGACGGCTCTATTGTTCCATTGTCTGCCCGATGGGTATCTTCCAGGACCTCTTCACCTGGTGCCATAAACTCATCTTCGGCAAGAAGCGTCCCTTCCGCTACCGCAAGCCCGCCAACTGGCTGCGCTACACGGTGCTGGCACTCTTTGTCGTCCTCATGGTGCTGGGCTTCAACGCTGTCGCCGCCCTCATCGCTCCCTATAGCGCCTATGGCCGCATGGTGACCAACCTCCATGCCACAGGACTTCCGCTGGCCATTGCCATCATCACGCTGGCAGTCATCGGCCTATGCAGTTTCCTCTACGGACGTCTTTGGTGCAACACCATCTGCCCTGTGGGTTCGCTGCTGAGCCTCGTAGGCAAATACCGCCTCTTCGGCATCAACATCGATGCCGACAAGTGTGTCGGCTGCCGCAAGTGTGAGCGTGGCTGCAAGGCCATGTGTATCAATATCGACAACCATTCTGTCGACCATTCGCGCTGTGTCGACTGCTGGGCTTGCCTGGCCAACTGCAAGTTTGGGGCTGCAACCCTCGGCCGTCGCACTTCTCCGGCAAGCCGGCCCGCACAGGATTCTGTCGATTCCTCGCGCCGCAAGTTCCTGGCCGCCACGGCTGCCGTCGGGGCCGCCACGGCTCTCCATGCACAGGAACAGAAGCTCGACGGTGGCCTCGCTGCCGTCGAAGGCAAGCAGGTCCCCAAGCGCAACGTGCCGCTGAAGCCCGCCGGTGCCGTCAGCCTCAAGAACTTCGAGAGCCGCTGCACCGCCTGCCAGCTCTGCGTCAGCAAGTGCCCGGAGCATGTCCTCCGCCCCTCCACCGGTTTGTCCACCCTTATGCAGCCCTATATGGCCTTCGACCGGGGCTATTGCCGCACGGCCTGCACACGCTGTAGCGAGGTGTGCCCCACCGGTGCCATCCAGCCCATCGCCCACGAGCAAAAGACAGCCATCTCCGTCGGACATGCTGTGACGCTCCACGAGAACTGCCTCTCGGCCCAGGGCGTCGGCTGCGGCGCCTGTGCGCGCCACTGCCCGGCGGCGGCCATCAGTATGGTCACCGACCCTGCCACAGGCCACATCGTCCCCACCGTCAACGAGGCCAGGTGCATCGGCTGCGGTGCTTGCGAGTACTACTGTCCCGCCCGCCCCATGACGGCCATCTATGTTGAAGGCCGCGAGCGTCACATCGAGATTTAGTTTTGGCAGACAGACAGATGGTTAAGCAGACCGGGAAGTAAAGGCAAAAATAATGGAATAGGAACAGCGCTGTCCCAACATCGAAGCGGAAAATCCACAAGATTCTCAAAACCTCGTGAAGTGCTGCGGGCAGGATGTTATGGACAGCCAGAAACAAGAGAAATAGAAACAATACAAATAAACAAAAAAATACATCATATCAAAACACCCAACGACCTATGAGCATCAACGTCTCTGAAAAATTAAGCGAAGCCGTCAAATATGTCGGCACCTTCAAGTTCTGGAAAGAACTGGTCATCATGACTCTCGGCATGGCTGTCACCGCCGCCGCCGTCTACTACTTCCTCGTGCCCTCCAAACTCATCATCGGCACCATCAGCGGTCTCTCCATTGTCCTTTCCAACATCTTCGGTGGCAACCTCGGCACCTGGATCACCTGCATCAACATCGTGCTCCTCATCATGGCCTTCCTGCTCATCGACAGCGAGTTCGGCTTCAAGACCGTCTACACGGCCCTCATCCTCGGCCCCCTCACCCAGTTCTGGGATGCCGTCTATCCCTGGCAGAACATCGCCAACGACAACCTCGTCACCGGCACTCCCTCCGTCATGGGCGACCCCTGGCTCGACCTCTGCTGCTTCGTGCTCCTCCTCTCGGCCTCCCAGGCCCTGATGTTCAGCATCAACGCATCCACCGGCGGCCTCGACATCCTGGCCAAGATTGTCAACAAATTCCTCCACTTCGACATCGGAGCCTCCGTCTCCATCGCCGGCGCCGTCATCTGCTGCACCGCCTTCTTCATCAACGACTTCCGCATGGTGGTCATCGGCCTTATCGGCACCTGGATCAACGGCCTCGTGGTCGACTACTTCACCGCCACCCTCAACAACCACAAGCGCCTCTGCATCGTCAGCAAGGACCACGAGCGCATCCGCCAGTATATCATCAATGAACTGCACCGCGGCTGCACCCTCTACGAGGTCACCGGCGGCTACAGCGGCGAGAAGAGCATCGAACTCGAGGTGCTACTCTCCAAGGACGAATTCAGCAAGATTCTCGGCTGGATGAAGGACAACAAAATCGAGGCCTTCTCCACCGCTGGCAACGTCAGCGAGGTATACGGCTACTGGTCCAGCAGCAAGAAGCGCAAAGCCCGCAAAGAAATCATCGACAAGCGATAATTCCCCCTTTTTATGGACAGACGACAGTTCCTCAAAGGCATGTCCGGGGCCGTGGTGGCGGGAGCCGCCATGGCCGCCGGTTGCGACCATCCCAACAGTGTCTCCTCCGAAGGCTACACCCCCGGCGAGGTACCCACCGACAAGATGACCTACCGCCCCGACACCCACGGTCAGATGGTCTCCCTCCTGGGTTTCGGCATGATGCGCCTGCCCATCGAAGGGGGTGGGTCGGCTCGCGAAAATCCCCAGGCACCGATAGACCAGCAGGAGGTGAACCGTTTGGTGGATTATGCTATCGAGCACGGCGTGAATTATTTCGATACGGCTACTGTTTATTGCCAGGGGCGTTCCGAAACTTGCACCGGCATCGCGTTGCATAGGCATCCACGCGACAAGTATTTGATCGCCACCAAAATGTCAAACCACAATATGGTGGGGCAAGGGCTGTCGCACGATGAGTTCTACCGGCGGTCGGTCGAAATGTATCGCAATTCCATGAAGGAACTGCAAGTGGATTACATCGACTACTACCTGCTACACTCCATCGGTGGCGGAGTAGCCTACGGCTCTAATATCGACGACGGAATGCCCGTACTGCGTGAGCGATTCCTTGACAGCGGTGTGCTCGATTTTCTTATGGCCGAGCGTCGCGCAGGACGCATACGCAACCTCGGCTTTTCGTTCCACGGCGATGTGAAGGTGTTTGACTATATGTTGCGTCAGCACGACGAGGGTCGCTACCACTGGGACTTCGTACAAATACAGATGAACTACGTGGACTGTCACTATGCCAACGAGATCAACCCACGCAACGTCAATGCCGAACACCTCTACACCGAGCTCGATCGCAGAGAGATTCCCGCCGTCATCATGGAACCCCTCCTCGGCGGTCGCCTGGGCACCCTCAACGACCACATGGCCGCCATGCTCAAGGAGCGCGAACCCAACCGCTCGCTGGCCTCCTGGGCCTTCCGCCACCTCGGCATGTACCCCCGCATCATGACGGCGCTCAGCGGCATGAACCTCATGGAACATTTGCAGGACAACATCCGTTCCTGCTCCCCCGCCGAGCCTCTCACCGACGACGAACTGGCCCTCCTCGACCGCGTGGCCGACGAGTTCGCCCACTTCCCCGCCATTCCCTGCACCACCTGCCAGTACTGCATGCCCTGCCCCTACGGCCTCGACATCCCCGGCATCTTCGCCCACTACAACAAGTGCCTCGCCGAGGGCAACATCGCCTCCGAGGGCACCGTCGAGCAGCGCGAGTTCCGCCGCGCCCGCCGCGCTTTCCTCACCTCCTACGACCAGAGCATCGACCGTCTCCGCCAGGCCGACCACTGCATCGAGTGTGGCGAGTGCCTCAAGCACTGCCCGCAGCACATCCAGATCCCCGCCAAGATGCACATGATTGAGGACTACACCAACAAACTGAAGGACTCCCTCGTCTGACATGATGGTTTAACCAATAAATTGGAGTGTACAGAATATGAAGTTATTGTTATTTGGCAATTTCGGTCCCGGAGAAATTATTCTCATCGTTGTCGTCGTCCTGCTGCTCTTCGGCGGCAAGAAGATTCCCGAACTCATGCACGGCGTGGGCAAAGGCGTCAAGAGCTTCAAGGATGGCATGAACGGCATCGACGACCCTGCAAGCGACGCGAAAAAGGAAGAGAAATAAATCCCCGGTTTTCAACCCTCAATCCTCGAACCGCTTGACCTTCTGGGACCACCTCGACGCCCTCCGCGCCCACCTCTGGCGCATCCTCGCGGTGCTGCTCGTGGCGGCGGTGGTGTGCTTCTGTTTCAAGGAGACGCTCTTCGCCGTGGTGCTCCACCCCAAGCCTGCCGACCTGCGGCTCATCAATGTCGACATCGCCCAGCAGTTCCTCACCCACATGCGTGTGGCGTTCCTCGTGGCTCTGCTCCTCACGGCGCCCTACCTCGTCGCCGAACTTTTCGCCTTTGTCGCCCCGGGCCTCTACAAGGCCGAACGCCGCGTCACCCTCCGCGCCGTGGGTGGCGGTGTGCTGCTCTTCTATGCCGGCGTGGCACTCAACTACTTCGCCATCTTCCCCTTCACGGTCCATTTCCTCGGCCACTACCAGGTGGCTTCCGAGGTGGAGAACCTCATCTCGCTGCAGTCCTACGTCGACCTCCTGTTGGTCATGAGCTTTGTGCTGGGCGTGGTCTTCGAACTGCCGGTCCTCTGCTGGCTGCTGGCCAAGGTGGGCCTCCTCAAGCCGCAGTTCATGACGCGCTACCGCCGCCACGCCATTGTCGTCATCCTCATCGTCGGCGCCGTCGTCACCCCTACCGGCGACCCCTTCACCCTCTCGATGGTCTCCGCGCCGATATACTTGCTCTATGAGCTTAGCATATTGATAGTCAAAAAATCAGCCCGATGAAAAAGCCCCTCTTGCTCCTCGCAGTCATTTCGATTTTCAATTTTCAATTCTCCGTTTGCCAAGCCCAGTGTTCCGAGGCGCTGAAGCAATATGCGCAGCGCTACCCCGCTGCCGAGCCTACGGACCTCTACAAGCTTGTCTTCCAGGACCTCTATGGTCCCGGACACCTGCTCACCGACAGCCTTGCCGCCGCGCGCTACATCAGTTCCGAGGTGGCGCAGATGAGCGACACGGCCTACCCCCGCGAACTCGGCTCGCTGCACGACGACGGCCCCTTCCCGCTCTACGAATACACGCTGTGCGACAGCAACTTCGTGCGGGTGAACCTCATCCTCGTCAAGCGTGGACTGCTTTCACTCCCTGAGCTGGTCTCCGCCCTCCTGCGCAGCACCGAGGGCATGACCGTCCCCGATGCCCGTTTCGTCATGAGCCACAGCGCGGCCTTCAAGGCGGCCTACGATCCTCACTATCGCATCGTCAGGCGCGACATCTTCGAGCGCGAGCTGCTCAGCGCCATCAAGCTCCAGCTCATCGCCCATCCTGTCCACGGCGGCCGTTGACGGCGCCAGGCATCCGATGTAGCTGCTCGCCGAAGCGCGTCCGGCATAGTCGGTCACGAAGCCGTAGAGGTGTACATCCATGTCTGTCCAGTGGTCTGGCAACGTGAGCGTTGCCTGGCGCGAGCGACGCATGGCCGGAGCCGAGAGGCACACCTCGCCAGCCTCAGGGCAGAGGGCCACGAGCCACACCTCGTCGTCGCTGTTGCTGTTGAGATGCAGCGGGTTGCGTTCAAACGTCACCGTTGCCGAACGTGGAGACGCTTCGTGCTGCGTCTCTGCCGAGGGGGCGGCGAAGCCCACGGGTGCCACAGGCCCTTCGCTCAGCGCAAGGGCTTCGTAGTCAACCGTCAGCCGCCCTTCGCTGTCCATGCCGAAGAGCGACTTGTTGATGTGGTGGAAATAGTTGGCCTCCGTCATGTGCGCCGCCTGCGAACGCTGGCGCAGGCCGTGGCGCAGCACCGGGCGCAGCAGGGCCGTCAGCGCCACCACCTGGCGGAAGAGGGTGCGGTTCTCCTGCTGCCGTTCTGTGCGTGGGTTGCGCACCGTACGCGGACGCGAGCGCAGACACCACCTGCCGCGCCATTCATACCCGATGACCGTCCCCACAGTCCCGCGGAAACCGTCGTTGATTCCATGTTGTTGTTTTGCCATGTTGTGTGTTTTTTTTGTTGATTATGTCGGATTGTCTTTCTTCGGAAGAGATACCATATAATATAAGGCCTGTGGATGTTACCTTGCGTTAAAAAAACTTAAAACTTCGCACGAGCGGCCTGCCGACGCCCTGCCAAGTCCCACGGCGGTGGGACTTGGGTGGGGCAGGGGAGGGTGTGGACAGGGCGATGAGTGGGAGTTGGTGGCTATAGGAGGCTGGTTTTCAGTGTTTTTTCGTCGCGGGGTGCGGAATTCATTTTTTTTGTGTAAATTTGCATGTCGTTTGAGAGTTGAACATATATTGCAAAGATATGAAAATGAAAATGATACTGCTGTCGCTGCTGCTTTCGTGTCCGCTGCTGCTGAGTTCTTGTGAGGAACTCCTCCAGATGGGCGAGGCCGCCGCCGTCCTCGATGCTGCCATGGCCGACGCTCCGGCGGCCGGCGACGCCACCGAGGAGGAGATGGTGATGCCGAAGAATGTCATCCTCATCATCGGCGACGGCATGGGTGTGCCGCAGGTCTACGCCTCGGTGGTGGCCGCGAGGGGCGACAACTCGGCGTTCCTGCGTTTCCCCTACAGCGGCTTCTCGCGCACCTATTCGCGCAACAAGTACCGCACCGACTCTTCGGCCGGCGGCACGGCGCTCACCACGGGCCACAAGGTGGACAACTACCATGTCAACTGGGGACCCGACTCGGCGCGCTACCGCACCATCTTCGACGACGCCAAGTCCGCAGGCATGAGCACGGGCTTCGTGGTGACCTCCAGTGTGGTCGACGCCACGCCGGCCTCCACCTACGGCCATGTGCCCTACCGCAAGATGTTCGACACGCTGAGCCTTCAGATGGCGCAGTGCGGGCACGATGTGATGATGGGTGGCGGACGAAAATATTTCCGCCCGGAGAACCGCAAGGACGGCCTGCGGCCGCTGGACACGCTGGCCAAGCGCGGCTACACGGTGGTGAACACCCTCGACAGCATGACGCGCTTCTCCGGCGAGAAGCTTGTGGCGCTGCTCTACGACGGCGACCCCCTGACGGCGCCGGCGCGTGGCGATGTGTTGCGACGCGAGGCCATGAAGGCCATAGCCCTCCTGGGCCGCAACCCCGAGGGCTTTGCCCTGATGATCGAGGGCTCGCAGATCGACTGGGCCTGCCACAACAACGACTCGGCCTACATGCGTGCCGAGCTGGCCGACTTCGAGCTGATGCTCCACGCCGTGCTCGACTTCGCGCAGCGCGACGGGCAGACGCTCGTCGTCGTCACCGCCGACCACGAGACCGGCGGCGTCACCCTCCCCGACGGCGACATCGAGAAGGGGCAGAACGATGTGCGCTACCTCTGGGGCAGCCACACGGGCTGCATGGTGCCTGTCTTCGCCGTAGGCCCCGGCGCACACTATTTCTCCGGCATCATGGAGAACACCGACATTCCGATGCGTATCCGCTGGCTCATGGGTTTTTAATCCGTTTCCGATATGATAAAGTTCTGTGTACGACTGGTGCAACGATGGCTCCCGGAGCCTTTTATCTTTGCCATCCTGCTGACGTTCCTCGCGGCGGTGCTGGCCATGCCCATCTGCAGGCAGACACCGCTGGAGGTGGTGGAGCACTGGGGCGGCGGAGTGTGGAACCTCCTGGCTTTCGCCATGCAGATGGCCTTGGTGCTGGTGTGCGGCAGCACGCTGGCGGCTGCGCCGACGGTGAAGCGCGGCATCGCGGCCTTGGCGCGCATTCCCAAGAGTCCCGCCGGGGCCATCGCCCTGGTCACCGTGGTGTCGGCCCTGGCCTGCTGGCTCAACTGGGGCTTCGGCCTCATCGTGGGCGTCATCTTCGCCAAGGAGATAGCGCGGCAGATGCGAGGGGTGGACTATCGCCTGCTCATCGCCTCGGCCTATAGCGGCTTCGTGGTGTGGCATGCAGGCCTCTCCGGGTCCATCCCCCTGACCATGGCCACGCCCGGCGAGGCCCTGGCCAAGGCCACCAACGGCGCCCTGACGGACCCCGTGCCCGTCTCCGCCACCATCCTCGATCCCCACAACCTCGTCGTCGTGCTGCTCGTCATCGTGGGTATCACCGTGGCCAACACCCTCATGCACCCCAAGCGCGACGTCTTCACCGTCGATCCCGCCCTGCTGGCGGAGGACGGCGGCGGCACGGGCTTGCGCGACAATGAGCAGCCCACTCCCGCCCAGCGCATGGAACGCAGCCCCCTGCTGTCGTGGGCGTTGGCGCTGATGATGCTGGCCTATCTGGTGGTGCGCCTCTTCCTGCGCGGCGGAAGTTTCGACCTCGGCACCGTCATCATGCTCTTCCTGGCCCTGGGTCTGCTGCTCCACGGCACCCCGCTGGCCTATGTCCGCGCCTTCGGAAAGGCCGCCACGGGCGCCAGCGGCATCATCCTCCAGTTCCCCTTCTACGCCGGCATCATGGGCATCATCACCGGCGTGGGCGAGAGCGGCATCTGCATGGGTACGGTCATTGCCGACGGATGCATACGCATCTCCAACCCCACGACCTATCCGCTGCTGACGTTCCTCTGCGCGGCGCTGCTCAATATGTTCGTGCCTTCCGGCGGCGGCCACTGGGCTATCCAGGCCCCCATCATGTTCACCGCCGGTGCCGACCTCGGCGTGGACCCCGGCCTCACGGGCACCGCCATCGCATGGGGCGACGCGTGGACGAACCTCATCCAGCCTTTCTGGGCGCTGCCGGCGCTGGCCATCGCCAAGCTTGACGCGCGCGACATCATGGGCTATTGCCTCGTCGACCTGCTTGTCACCGGGTTGATTATCTGCGGGGGGCTGGTGGTCTGGGCGCTGTGAGCGCCGACAACGGGCCGGTGTGGGTCGCGTTCCGTGGCCGGGGAAGGATGCAGCGGTGTTCTCCCTGGATTCTCCCTGCCGACGAAGGAGAGGGATTGTCTTGGTTTCATTATAAAAAAAACAGAGTATATGTTCGAGAATGTCATTAAACACTATCCTGATTTTCCCAAGGAGGGAATCGATTTCATCGATGTGCTGCCGTTCTTGCACGACAGGGATGCTTTCGTCCGTGCTGTGGAGGAAATCGACCGTCTGGGCACGGCGCCCAACGTGGCCACCGTGGAGGCCCGCGGTTTCCTCTTCGCCGCGCCGCTGCTGGCGGTGAGCAAGCGTGTGAAGTCCCTCGTGCCGTTTCGCAAGAAGGGCAAGCTGCCTTTCGCCGAGGGCGATCTGGTGCGCGTGGAGATTGAGAAGGAGTACGGCAGCGACGAGCTGTTCTACCGCCTCAGCGACTTCGCCGCCTGCGAGGCCGACGGCGAATACATCGACATCACGCTCTTCGACGACCTTCTGGCCACGGGGGGCACGGTGAAGGGCATCGTGGACTCGCTGCAGGGGCAGTCCGTCGTGGGGCGTCGCATCCGCGTCAAGGAGTTCATCTTCCTTGTGGAGTTGCCCGCCCTCGGCGGCCGCAGGATGCTGGAGGCCACGGCACCGGTGCACTCGCTCATGAGCCTGGAAGGGGTGGAGTGAGTTTTGTGTTCAGGACTACGGACCCGGGGATTGAAAGCCCAAAAAAAGGAAAGGCTCTGCCGTTTGGCAGGGCCTTTCCCGTTGAGTTTTGCTGTCGCCGACCTGTTGCAAACGGGGTGTTTGCATGTCTCAGGCACGCGGTCCATGACTCATTTCTTCACGGGCATGGACTCGAGGGCGGCGACGAGGTAGTCGTAGAACTTCTTGCTGCTGGGGATGTTGGCGCGCTCGTCGGGGCTGTGGGGGCTCTGAAGCGTGGGACCGAAGGAAATCATCTCCATTTCGGGATATTTGCCGCCGAGAAGGCCGCACTCCAGACCGGCATGGATGGCCACGACGGCGGGTTCTTTCTTGTAGAGCTTCTTGTATGTGGCCTTCATGGTTTTCAGGAGTTCGCTGTCCATGTTGGGCTTCCATCCGGGATAGGCGCCGCTGAGCTGGCATTTGCCACCGGCCATCTCGGCCAGGCAGACCAGGCGCTCGGCCAGGGCTTCCTTGGCGGTGTCGACGGAGGAGCGCAGCAGGGCCTTGATGGTGAAGTTCTTGCTGGTGGTGGTTTTCACGATGGCCAGGTTCAGCGAGGTCTCTACGAGGCCTTCCATGTCTTTGCTCATGCGGATGACACCGTTGGGGGCCACCATCATGAGGTTGATGATTTTCTGTGTGTCGGCGTCGGTCATGACCACGGGGCTCATGCGCACTTTCTCATATTTCATGAAGAAGTCGGGTTCCACCTTGCCCAGTTCTTTCTTCACCCATCCGCAGACCTTGTCCAGTTCGGCCAGGATGCACTCGGTGTGTTCCTTGGGGAAGGCGATGACGGCTTCGGCGTCGCGCGGGATGGCGTTGCGCATGTTGCCGCCCTCGATGCTGATGAGGCGCAGACCGCATTCGGCAATCCAGCGCAGATGGCGGAACATCAGTTTGTTGACGTTGGCGCGACCGGTGTTGATTTCCATGCCGGAGTGGCCGCCTTTCAGGCCGCCGAAGGTCACCTTGTAGGCCACCATGCCCTTGGGGGCTTTCTCTGTGGCGAAGGGGACGCTGATGGTGGCGTCGACACCGCCAGCGCAGCCCACGTAGAGCTCGCCCTCGGTCTCGCTGTCGAGGTTCAGCAGGTAGTCGCCGTGCAGCTCACCTTTCTTCAGGCCGAAGGCGCCGGTCATGCCCGTCTCTTCGTCGGTGGTGATGAGGGCTTCGAGGGGACCGTGCTTGATGGTTTTCGAGGCGAAGACACCCATGATGGCAGCAACGCCAAGGCCGTCGTCGGCACCGAGGGTGGTGTCGTCGGCATAGACCCATTCGTCAACGATTTTGGTCTTGATGGGGTCTTTCAGGAAGTCGTGCTTCTTGCCGGCACGGGCCTGGGGCACCATGTCCATGTGTGCCTGCAGCACCACGGGGCGCACGTTCTCCATTCCCTTGGTGGCAGGCTTGGAGAGAATCACGTTGCCGACTTTGTCGACACGGCAGTCAATTTTGTTCTTTTTTGCCCAGTTCACAAGGAATTCACGAACAATCTCTTCGTGCTTCGAGGGACGGGGACACTGGGTCAGGGCGTGGAAGTTGCTCCACAACTCTTTGGGTTCGAGGTCTTTGATTGTCATTGCGGATATGTTTTTATGTGTTGATATTCTTTTGTTCAACCAAACTGCAAAGGTACAGTTTTTTTTTCAATCGGCCAAATGCTTTTTTTGTCTTTGTGTGTTTTTTTTGTGCCTGCCGCCCTGCGAGAGGTGTTTGCCGAGGGTGCGGAGCGTCAGCAGATGAGGTCGACGATGGAGAATAGAAATTGTTGATTTTCTGCATATTCCCGCTGCGCCTTCTTCGATGCCGACGGCGGCAGCTGTGAGTTGATGTCGATGGACGACACGGGTGTGAAGTCCTGGTGGAGGGTCCTCAGGATGGCGTGGCGTGCGGAGGCGGCGAGGTCGATTGGGTCGGGTTCGGGCGGCAGGAGAGAGAATTCGTCCAGCATTCTGTCGGCGATGCTTTGCGAGAAGTCGCCTATGATGAAGAGCATTTTGTGGAGCGGAGGCCAAAAGGGAGGTATGGGGACTGTGTGGGTGTCGCTGTGCGTCAGGGGGCGTTCCACGAAGTGGTATGAGATTTTGTTCAGCAGGTCGTTGAAGGCATAGTGAGGCCATCCGGGGGTGGCTATCGCGAGGTCGGTCTGCCGGGAGAGTCGCAGCTGGTAGAGGTGGTTGAGGTCGTCGACGAAGGCGTAGTTCGGTGCTTGGGTGTGGAACAGAATCAGGGCCAGGTTCTGCAGCGGGGGGGCTTCCGGGTCGGGGTCTAATGCGTATCTCATGGGGTGGCGGGATTGTGTCTTGTTACAGGAACGGAGTGTCCGACAGGTGGAAGTGCGGGCGGTAGTTGGCGTTGGCGTCTATCTGTTGCAGCCATCCCCGGAATCCGAGGTCTCTCGCCCTTTGGGCGACGGGTTCGTATTCCGCAGCCGTGAGTGTGTGGTCGAGAGGGGAGGGGAGGCCGCTGCAGGGAGGGAAGTATTGGGCCATCAGGGAGAGGTGCAGCGAGGGAGGGAAATGGTCGTCGAGCCACTGGAGACACTGCATGCTGTTCTCGCTGTGGCCGGGCAGGACGAGGTGGCGCACGATGAGACCGCGGAACGCCGTGCCTCCGTCGTCGCATTTCAGCGTGACGCCCACCTGCCGTTTCATCTCGAGGATGGCTTTTGCGGCCACGTCGGGATAGTCCTCGGCATGGCTGTAGCGCCGGGCGAGGACGGGGTCCATGTATTTGAGGTCGGGCAAGTAGATGTCGACGAGTCCCTCCAGGGTACGCAGCGAATCTACCGTCTCATAGGCCGACGTGTTGTAGACCACCGTGGGGGAAAATCCGCGCTGCCGGATGGCATCGAGCAGCGCCGGGACGAGGTGGATATAGTGTGCCGCTGTGACGAGGCCCAGCAGTCCGTTGCTCCGGGGAAGGAGACGGCAGGCTTCGTCGGCAATGGCATCGACGGTGCGGAGGCGCACCAGCGACGGCTCCACGTCGGCCGCCGCGATGTCGCCGTTCTGGCAGTAGATGCAGTGGAGGTTGCAGTGTGCGAAGAAGATGTTGACTATTCCGCCGGGGGTGGACAGAGGAGGTTCCTCGCCGGTGTGCAGTGTGACGGTGGCGGCTTCGGGGTTTGCCGGTGCGCCGCAGAAGCCCCGCGCCACGTCGCGCGCCGCGCCGCACAGGCGCGGACACAGGTGGCAGCCCCCCTCGGAGTTCACTCCCAGTTGCATACCGAATAGTATTGTAGTCCGGCCTGGTAGACCATTTCGGTGCAGTTCACGCCCCGGTCGTCAACCTCGTCGGCGGTATAGGAGCGTTCGGACCCGTCGTAGCCTATGCAGGTGCAGGTCTTGTGGCACGATGCCAGCGTCAGCGCCACTGCCGACACGGCGGCGGCCATTGCAAAACGGGGAAGAATGTGACGTTTTGTTTCCATACTTTTATAATAGAGACTGTTTGTCTGTCGGTTGTTGGTTTCTGAAGTCGCCGCGGGAGGATGGCATGTCGTAGCCGATGATTTTGAGGCGTCGGCGCAGGTCGGCCACGGCTTCGCCGGCCTCCGAGCCGGTGGCGAGTTTGTTGTTGTAGATGGAGTAGAGTGCACGGCTGTCGGAGGGCGAGAGGTTGGGCATGACGACGTTGGCTCCTGCCTGCAGGGCGCGTTCGCGTCCTCCGGGCAGGAGGGTGGCCAGTGCCGTGGTGGCGGGCAGCAGCACGGAGGGGAGCAACAGCCGGAGGACGGCCAGCAGACGCAGCGTGAGCTCGGCGCTGCCTGCCGACGCTTCGGCGAAGGGTGTCCCCTGGGCAGGGATGAACGGCCCGATGCCGACCATTTCGGGTCGGAACTGCTGGATGAAGAGCAGGTCTTTCCTGAGGGTTTCGAGGGTCTGTCCCGGCGAACCCACCATGAAGCCTGTCCCCACCTGGTAGCCCAGTTCGCGCAGGTCGTGGAGGCACTGCATGCGGTGGTCGAAGTCCATCTCGTCGGGGTGCAGGAAGGCATAGTGTGCGGCGTCGGCAGTTTCGTGGCGCAGCAGGTAGCGGTCGGCGCCGGCCTCGCGCAGGCGGCGGAAGCTCTCGCGTCCCCGCTCGCCGAGGGAGAGGGTGATGGCCACATCGGGGAACGTCGTCCTGATGTCCTCCACGATGGGACACAGGCGCTCGTCGGTGAACCAGGCGTCCTCGCCGCCTTGCAGCACGAAGGTGCGGAAGCCCAGCGCGTAGCCCTCGCGGCAGCATTCCATGATTTGCTCGGGGCCGAGGCGGTAGCGCTGGATGGGGTTCGAGCGGCGTATGCCGCAGTAGCGGCAGTCGTTCTTGCAGTGGTTGGAAATCTCTATGAGGCCACGGAAGAAGACGTTGCGGCCGTAGGCCTTGTCTCTCGCCGCTGCCGCCTGCTCGTAGAGGCTGTCCACCACCGTGGGGTCCGACGTTGTCAGCAGCCGCTCTATGTCGTCGAGGATGCTATTTGATGATGTATTCATAGACCGAATCGCGTTCAAGGTTCTTGTATACGGGAAGGATTTTGAGGTGTGTGCCGCGTGTCAGGTTGACGGGGCCGACGTAAATCTGCGAGTTGCGCGTGGGAGTGGAGCCGTCGGTGGTGTAGAAGATGTAGGTGTTAGGCACCTCGGTGGAGATGGCTATGTTCGCCGTCTGTTTGTCGATCAGGGTGGCGTGGAACAGGGGGGTGAACGAACCCTCGCAGTAGGAGTATCCGCGGGCGCCGAGGTTCGCCTTCTGCAGTTCCACTTTTTTGCGGAAGCGGTTCCAGTCCTTGTTCTGCCGCGGCGACCACAGGCACTCGCTCGTGGCCAGCAGGCGTGGCAGGAGCAGGTATTCGGCATGTGCCTGCGACGGGATGCTGTCCGTCCGGAGGAGGCACTGTCCGCCCACGATGTTCGGCTCCACGTATTTGTTCGTGCCCTGCGGCGCGGGGTCGAAGAGGTAGGCTTTGGCCAGCGTCGTCGTGGCTCCGGAGCCGCAGGGCTGGTAGCGCGGGTCGGCCTGGTAGCTGTCCAGACGGCAGAACTCTTCGGGACACATGACGACGCGTTTGCCCGCCCGCGCGGCCTTGATGCCGGCCTGCAGCGAGGTCCGCGCTGCCACATAGCAGCCCTCCTCCGTCGTCAGGGGCGAGAGAGCCTCGCCCTCGTCGTCCCACAGGATGTCCGTCCCGCTGCCGGGCACCACCGTGATGCCCAGCGACATCGCATAGTCCGCCACGTCGGCCTTTTCGGCGTCGCTGTAGTAGTAGATGTCCGTGGTGTCCGCTATGCTGTCGCCCGCCAGGGCGCTGCTGTCGGGCAGCACCCAGTGAAAGTAGTTCAGCTTGTATCGCGCCATGAGGTCGAGGTATCGCTTGATGAACTTCACCGGGAAGGGATTCCGCGTCATGTCGAGGTGTGCGCCGCGCCATGCGAAGCGGGGATAGTCGAGGATGGTGCATGCCGGCAGCACGATGGAGCGGTAGCGGTGTTCCTCGACATCGGGCGGGATGATTTGCACCAGCGACTGGAAGGCATAGAAAAGCCCCTGCTCCGTGTTGGCCGAAAGGCTGATGCCGTTGGGGCGTATCTCCAGCAGGTAGCCCTCCTCACCCAGTTCGGGATTTGCTGTGTCGTTGACAATCAACTCGATGTCGCTCTCCTCGGAGAGCGACACCAGCGACGGCCTCATCCTCGCGTGGCGCAGCGAGTTCATGATGTATTTCGCCGTGGGCGAGTTCTGCCCCAGCCCCGAGGTGGCGATGGCTATGTTGCGGTTGAGCGTGTAGGTCCCCTCTTTCTTCACTTCGAAGACCGGCTCGGGGATGATGTCTATCTCCGTCACCGTCACCGCCTTGCCGCAGGAACACACCATCGGCAGCCACAGCAGCCACAGCAGCCACAGCATCCGTCGCACCCATGCACTCCGCCCTTTTCTCATTCCCGTTTCCATCCTGTTGTTATTTTTTTGAGATTAATCTGCTACCTTCCGTTTGTTTTTTTCTGTCTGCAAGGAAAAACGGACGACCCCCTCATTTTATTGCACCCGCCGTGCAATATTTTTCCGCTTCTGCCGTTTAAAGGTGCGTTATGGCATCGATAAGAAAACTCCTTTCCGACTCGGTCGTCTACGGCCTGAGCAGCATCGTCGGCAGATTTCTCAACTACCTGCTCGTCCCCCTCTACACCTACCACATCTCCGCCGCCTCGGGAGGCTACGGCGTGGTGACCAACATCTATGCCTACACAGCCCTCCTCCTCGTCATCCTCACCTTCGGCATGGAGACCACTTTCTTCTACTTTGCCAACCGGCAGGGCGCCGACGGGCGTCGCGACGTGCGCCCGGTCTTCACCGTGGCCCTTGGCGCCGTGGGTGCCGTGGCCGCCCTCTTCGTCGTGCTCGTCTTTCTCTTCCTCCGTCCCGTGGCCTCCGCCATGGGCTATGGCGCCCATCCCTCCTACATCGCCGCCATGGCCGTCGTCGTGGCTCTCGACGCCTTCCAGGCCATCCTCTTCGCCCGCCTCCGCTTCGACCGGAAAGCGTGGAAGTTCGCCGCCCTCAAGCTCGCCTTCATCTTCCTCAACATCGGCCTCAACCTCTTCGTCTTCCTCCTTGCCCCGCGCCTGCAGCACCTGCCTTTCATGCAGTGGTACGACGAGCACAACAACGTCGGCTACATCTTCTACATCAACCTTGTCTCCACCTCCCTCGTCACCTTCGGCTTCTGGCGCGAGCTGCGCGACTTCCGTCCCGCGGCCTTCAGCCTCCCGCTCCTCCGCCAGATGCTCCGCTACGCCTGGCCGCTCCTCCTTTTCGGTATCGTGGGCATCCTCAACCAGGTGGCCGACAAGATACTCTTCCACTTCCTCTATCCCTACGACGACATGCAGCAGCAGCTCGGCATCTACGGCGCTTGCGTCAAGATAGCCATGATCATGGCCATCATCACCCAAGCCTTCCGCTATGCCTACGAACCCTTCGTCTTCGCCTCCGGCCGCGACGACAAGAGCCGCGAGACCCAGGCCCTCGTGATGAAATATTTCGTCATGTTCACTCTCCTGGCCTTCATGGTCGTGGTGTGCTATATGGATCTTTTCAAGTATGTCATCAAGAGCGACTACTGGGAGGGCCTCCGAGCCGTCCCCATCGTCATGATGGCCGAGATCTTCATGGGTGTCTATTTCAACCTCTCGTTCTGGTACAAGCTCACCGCGCAGACCTGGTGGGGCGCCGTCATCAGTGCCGTGGGCTGCGTGGCGCTCCTCGCCGTCAACGTGTTCCTCGTGCCCCGCATCGGCTACCTTGCCTGTGCCTGGGGTGGCCTGGCGGGCTACGGGGTCTGCATGCTCCTGAGCTATTTCCTCGGCCAGCGCCACTACCGTGTGCCCTATCCCGTCGGCGCCATAGCCTTCTGGTTCGCCCTCGCCATGGCTCTCTTCGCCGCCTGCCGGCTTGTCAGCATCGACAACCTGTGGCTCCGCCTGGCCTACCGCTCGCTGCTCCTGGCCCTCTACGTTGCCGCCCTCCTCTGGAGCGAGCGCGCCCTCCTGCGCCGCGCCCTTGCCAAAGTCCTCCGCCGCCGCTGAATGCGTGGCAAAAAAATCAAGACGCTACAGCCATGGCACTGCCTGTGGGCAGCCGTAATGGATAGTTTTCCGTTACACCGCGTCGATACCCTTTATTTGCGTTAAAAATCGTTAAAAACACATTGTAACACTCACGTTTTCAGTGCTATACTGTATAAATTGATGTGTAATGCGCTGATATTCAGTTTCAATACCCTATCAACACCGTCCGAAATCCCTACCAACACCCTATCAACACCCTACCAGCACCGACCTCGGTGGGAGATGGAGGGGCGATGGTGTGGACAAGAAAGGGTTACGGTGCGCCGTCCGTGTCCGCCCGACGGTGCAGGAAACGTCCGCCTGCGTGGCCTGGTGAACTTTTTTCTCTATAATATAAAAATAATTCGTATATTTGCAGATTAGTGTACCCCGATGCGTAGTGCGCAACGTTTTGAAAGACAGGCGTCTGTCTTGCGTTGCGACGGTGCGGGGACGCGAACAAAAAACGGCTGTCAGACGATGACGGACCAAACATTGCGAGAGAGACAGAATGGGAAAAAGAATGCAGACATACTGCTTGCGAACCAATGATAAAAAAATATAAAAACGAATAAAGAAATGATAGCAAAAGAACTACTCAACCCCCGCAGCATCGTGGTGTGCGGTGCTTCGTCCGATGTGCACAAGCCTGGCGGAAAGGCTCTCTGGAATCTGCTCCACAGCCCCTTCAAGGGCACGGTCTATGCCGTGAACCCCAAGGAGAGCGAGGTGCAGGGCGTGAAATGCTATGCCAAGGTGGAAGACCTGCCGCAGGTGGATTGTGCCATCCTCTGCATTGCCGCCAAGTTCTGCGCCCAGACCGTCGACGTGCTGGTCAAGGAGAAGGGCACCAAGGGCTTCATCATCGTCAGTGCGGGATTCAGCGAGGAGAACGCCGAAGGCGCCGCCATCGAGAAGCATATCGTGGACACCGTCAACTCCGTCGGCGGCTCGCTCATCGGCCCCAACTGCACGGGCTTCCTCAACACCAACTATAGCGGCTGCTTCGACGCGCCCATCCCCGCCCTCGACCCCCACGGCGTCGACTTCATCACCGGCAGCGGTGCCACGGCAGTGTTCATCAAGGAGTACGGCATGAACAATGGTCTGAAGTTCAACAGCGTGTGGGCTGTGGGCAACAGCGCCCAGCTGGGCATCGAGGATGTGCTGGAGCACCTCGACGAGACCTTCGACCCAGAGCTTTCCTCGCGCGTCATCATGCTCTATATGGAGAAAATCGGCGACCCGCAGCGCCTGCTGAAGCACAGCCGCAGCCTCATCGGCAAGGGCTGCCACATTGCAGCCATCAAGAGCGGCGGCAGCGCCGCCGGCAGCCGTGCCGCCAGCAGCCACACCGGCGCCCTGGCCACCAACGACGCCGCCGTCGACGCCCTCTTCCGCAAGGCAGGCATCGTGCGTTGCCAGAACCGCCAGGAACTGACGACCGTCTGCGCCGTCTTCATGCACCCCGAGCTCAAAGGCAAACGTTGCGCAGTCATCACCCATGCCGGCGGCCCCGCCGTCATGCTCACCGACGTGCTCTCCAACGGCGGCATGGAGGTGCCCTCCCTCAAGGACCACCCCGCCAGTCCCGCCCTGCTGGAGAAACTCTTCGCCGGCAGCTCCGTGGGCAACCCCATCGATTTCCTCGCCACAGGCACCGCCGAGCAGCTCGGCTACATCATCGACGCTGTGGAGAACGACTATACCGACATCGACTTCTCCGTGGTCATCTTCGGCTCGCCGGGACTTTTCTCCAACCGCGAGGTCTATGCCCTCCTCGACGAGAAGATGAAGACCTGCAAGAAACCCATCTTCCCCGTGCTGCCGAGCATCATCAATGTGAAAGAGGAGATTGAGGAGTTCATCGCCAAGGGCCGTATCAACTTCCCCGAGGAGTGTGTCCTCGGCAATGCCCTCTGCAAGGTCTACCATACTCCCACACCCCAGCCCGAGCAGGTGGAACAACCCGCCATCGACGTGGACCGCATCCGTCGCACCGTGGAACGCTGCAAGGACGGCTACATGGAGATTGCCGACTACAACGAACTTCTCGACGCCGCCGGCATCAGCCGCAAGAAGAGCGTCGAAGTCTCCAAGAAAGAGGATGCCCTGGCCTTCGCCAAGGAGGTTGGCTGCTCGAAGGATGTGCCGCTGGTCATGAAAGTCGTCGGCCCCCTGCATAAGAGCGACGTGGGCGGAGTGACCCTCGGTGTGAAGGACCTCGACACCGTGGCCCGTGAGTTCGACCGCCTCATCGTCATTCCCGAGACCTACGCCGTGGAGATGTACCCCATGCTCGACGGCACGGACGTATACATCGGCGCCATCCGCGACGCGAAGTTCGGCCACCAGATCTTCTTCGGTCTGGGCGGCATCTTCATCGAGGTGCTCAAGGACGTGCAGAGCGCCCTCGCACCCATCACCGCCGCCGAGGCCAAGGAGATGCTCACGCAGCTCAAAGGCTACAAGATTCTGCAGGGTGTGCGTGGCCAGGAGGGCGTGAACCTCGACCTCTACGCCGACCAGATTGCCCGCGTCAGCGCCCTTGTGCAGGCTGCGCCCGAAATTGCCGAAATGGACCTCAACCCCCTCCTCGGCAACCCGCGCTACGTCACCGCCGTCGACGCCCGCATCCGTTTGGAGAAATAAAAAAATAGCACGAAGAAAAAGAAGGAACAGAGACATGAAAAAAATTATGACTTTGGTTGGACTTATGGTGCTGTCGGCGTTTGCCGGCAGCGCCATTGCCCAGCTCAGCATCAATGCCGCCTACATCAGCCAGGAGCACACCTTCGACTATCGCAACGGCAGCCTCGACAGCTTGACGCAGGACGGTCTATGGCTCAAGGGCGCCACCCTCGGAGCCTCGATTAATGCGCCCCTTGTCGGCAACGTGGGCATCGCCCCCGGTGTCTACATCAGCTATGCCCAGGCCAAGCAGCTCATCGACGATATTGGCGGCGGCAGCAGCAACCCCACCACCTCCACCTTCACCATCAAGGTTCCGTTCTACCTCAACTACAAAATCCCCGTTGGAGTCAGCACCGATGTCCTCATCTTTGGCGGCCCTGTTGTCAATCTCGGCCTCTCCTCGCTCTCCAACTACAGCAACGTCAGCACCCAGATTGACGCCCACTTCGACATGGGCGGCACCATCGCCGCAGGTATCCAGTTCCACCGCTTCCGCATCTTTGCCGGCTACAACATCAACCTCATCGACCGCGAGGACTTCACCTTGGCCAACAAGCAGTCGGTGAAGAAAGCCTGGGAAGGCAGCTCCCTCTTTGTGGGTCTCGGTCTCTCCTTCGGCTCTTCCCAGCAGCAGCCGTTTTAGTTGGTAGCTGCTTCTTCAGGATGCAATATGAATGCCTCCTCCGAGGACAGAGGGGGGGCGTCTCCCCGGACGGGGCCGAAGAGTGTGGCGGGAGAAGGGAGCGTCGGCCTTCAGCGGGAGAAGCACAGTGCCTCGGCACCTGTGCCGTCGTCGTGGCCGTTGACCCATACTCGCTCCACGCGTGTATGGAAAGTCTGCCCTTCCAGCGGACTCCAGCCGCATTTGTATAATAATGATTCGCGTGTGACCGTCTCCTCCACGCCGGGACGCACCAGCACAAGGTCGGCCTGATCGTCTGGGCGGATAAATCCGCGCCCCTCGATGCCGAAGAGCAGGGCGGGGTTGTGGCACATCTTCGCCACTATGGTGGCGAGGAGGTCGGGGTTCTGGATGCGGGGTTCCGAATGAGGTGTCCCGAACGCCGAACCTTCTGCTCCGAAGACCACTTCCAGCATCATCTGCAGCGAGTGCTGGATGGAGGGTATGCCGCTGGGAGCGTCGAAGTAGGGACGCTGCTTGGCTTCGAGAGGGTGGGGCGCATGGTCGGTGGCGATGGTGTCGATGAGGCCGTCCTCGAGGGCTGCCCATAGGGCCAGCCGGTCGTCGGCGCTTTTGATGGCGGGGTTGCACTTGATGAGGTTGCCCAGTGTGGCATAGTCGCGGTCGTCGAACCATAGGTGGTTCGGTGTCACCTCGGCGGTGATGAGCTTGTCCTTCAGGTCGAAGTTGGAGAGCAGGCTCAGCTCCGTGGCCGTCGAGATGTGTGCCACGTGGAAGCGTGTGCCGTATTTCCTGGCACGTTCGATGGCGTGGTAGGTGGAGAGGAAGCAGGCTTCGTTGTTGCGTATTTTGGGATGCAGTGCGGCGGTCTCCCCGCCGGTGCCCTGGTATTCGCGCTTGGCGTTGGCCAGGTTGGCCTGGACGACGCGCTCCTCCTCGCAGTGGGCCACGATGAGCTTCTTTGCCTCGCGGAAGAGACGGTCGAGCTGTCCGGGGTCGTTGACGAGCATGTTGCCCGTCGAGGAGCCGAGGAAGAGTTTGATGGCGGCGTAGCGTGTGGGTTCGAGGGCGAGGAGGGTGTCGATGTTGTCGTTGGTGGCGCCGAGCATGAAGGCATAGTTCACGGCGCTGTCTCTCGCCGCCAGGGTCTCCTTGGCCTCGAGGGCGTCGAGGCTGACGGTCTGGGGCTTGGTGTTGGGCATGTCGACAACGGAGGTGACGCCGCCGGCACGTGCCGCGCGGCTCTCGCTGTGGAAGGTTCCTGCCGGGTTCTCGCTCTCGCCGCCGTCGCGGAAATGCACGTGGGTGTCGATTACGCCGGGGAGGAGGAGCATCCCTGTCGCGTCGACGACGCGGCCTGCCGAGGCCAAGGCTTCGGCCACGGAACGAATGTGCTGGACTGGGCGGCCTTCCTTTTGGGAAGTACGCGGCCCCTCGGACGGCAGTCCTGCGTCGGCGAGGGGCGCCTCGGTGGGGTAGACGGCGGCTATCCTGTCGCCCTCGATGAGGACGGAGCCAACGAAAATGCGACCTTCGTTGACGATGGTCGCATTGTGAATCAGTGTACTGTTCTTGTTCATCGTTGCTTGTTCGTGGTTGTGCTTTTGTCCGGTTTGGGTGTGTGCCGAAGATAAGTCCCTCTCTCGCAAAAAATCATCATTCAGACATCAGAACTTCTTCCCTTCTGCCCAGCGGCGGCCGGCCATGGCGGCTTCGGCGCTGGTGTTGAACTGGTTTTTCACCACGAACTGCCCTGTGTGGTCTATGCAGCCCCACTTGCCGTCCATCTTGGCCGGCGCCACGCGGTCGTTCCAAATGAAGGTGAACAGTTTGGCGTCCTCCAGCGTGGGGCGGATGACCCATTCACCGCGGAAGTCGACATATCCCCAGGCTTCCGTGCCGGGGTCCATGATGGGGTAGAGCCAATGGCCGAGTTCCTGGTCGGTGTCCCACTCGTTGCCTGCCAGCCAGGCCTCGGAGGAGAGGTTGAAGACGTTGCGCGAGAGGGCTTCGCCGGTGTCGCTGACCACCATCCAGTAGCCGTCGAACTTCGCCGTGGCGAACATGCCGGTGTCGTTGGCGAAATGTGAGGCGTCCTCGTAGATGGGCTGTATGCGCCATTCGCCGCTCCAGTCCACCCAGCCCCACTTGCCGTCGGCGGGGTTCGTCACCGGCAGGCGCCAGCCTTCCAGCGTCCTCCCGTGCTCATACTGGCGCAGCGCGTAGGCAGCGTCCTCCTTGCTGGAGAAGATGCAGGTCGAGACCACCTCGCCGTTGCGGTTGATGTTGCCCCAGCGGCCTTCCTGTTTCACCTGGGTGTACTCGTAGCAGTTGTCGTCGCCGAAAGGCACACGGTCCGTGTACATCGGCCTCACGGCCCAGCGGCCCAGATAGTCCACGAAGCCCCACAGGCCCGTTGTGGGATTGGTCACAGGCACACGCCATTTGTAGTAGTTGCGGCCCACGGCCCACTGCGCCCCGGCCTCTTCGGCCTGCTCGGCGCTGAGGAAAATGTTGTTGATGACCATGATGCCGCGGCCGTCGATGCAGCCCCAGCGGCCCTCTTTCTTCACGGTGGCATAGCTTTTCGGGTCGCGCCCCTGGTGGGGGTTGGCGGCCTCGTAGAGGGGCTGGTATTTCCAGCGGCCGTAGTAGTCCACAAAGCCCCAGCGGCCGTCGGCCTCGTTGCGCGCCGGATAGACCCACTTGCCAGGCTCGCTCATCTTCTCCCATTCCTTGCCGGCCTCCCGCGCCACCTCCTTGCTCGGGAAGATGTTGCGGCTGATGAGGTTGCCGTCCACGTCGATGCAGCCCCAGTGCCCGTCGAGCTTCACGGGCGCCCACTTGCGTGTGCCGCCCTCAAACTCGCCCGCCCGCTGGAACTTCGGGGCTATCTTCCATGTCCCGTTGTCGTTCTTATAGCCGAAGCTCTGCAGCGAACTCTCGTAGAAAAGCTTCTGCCCCTCGGCATACACGCCCGCGAAGGCTGTCAGTATCAGCGCCAAAACAATCCGTTTCATTGTTTTTATCTTTTTATTGGACAAACCGTTTCTTTATATATAAGTGTATATTTCAAAATGCAAAGATACGAAACTTTTTTCATCCACAAGCAAAAAAGTTGTTTTTTTCCACCGCTCTGGCGGACGCAAAACCCCTACTTTGCCCTTACCAACGACCTACCAACTCCTAACCAACTCCTACCATGGTGGGAGTTGGTAGGGTGTCGGTAGGGTGTTGATACGGCTTTTTGACCTTCTTTAACAGAGTTCGTCGGCTTGCGGCGCGAATGGATAGGCGGCCTTGTGGGAAAAAAAATTTTGCCGTGTCAATCCTTTTTTGTATTTTTGCACTTTCAATAAAAAGTACAAACTGATTTTTAAAAACGTATACAACATGAACAAATTCGATCCCGCAACAGCAATCCAGCGCGTCGACGGACGCGATGCCAACCGTGGTGTGAACCCCGCCATCTGCGACAGCGCCACCTTCACCTTCCCCGAGGCTCACCTGATGACCGACACCTTCCACGGCGAAACCGAGGGCTATTTCCTCTACAGCCGCCACTGGAACCCCTCCAACCTGGCCCTCTGCCAGAACCTCGCCGCCATGGAAGGCACCGAGGCTGCCTGGGTCACCGGCAGCGGTCTTGCCGCCATCACCAGCGCCCTGCTCCACGAGGTGAAGTGCGGCGACCATATCGTGGCCTCCATGACCACCTACGGCGGCACCTTCGCCTTCATGAACAACTGGATCAAGAAGTTCGGTGTCGATGTGACTTTCGTCAACATGCAGAACCTCGACGAGGTGAAGAAAGCCCTTGCTGAGCATCCCAACACCAAGGTGGTCTACACCGAGACCATGAACAACCCCCTGCTCCGCATCGCCAATGTGCCCGAACTGGCCAAGATGGCCCATGCCGCCGGTGCCAAGCTCATCGTCGACAACACCTTTACGCCGATGATCTTCAGCCCCTGCCGCCTGGGAGCCGATGTGACGGTCTACAGCATGACCAAGTACATCAACGGCACCAACGATTGCGTGGCCGGTGCTATCTGCGGCAGCGCCGAGTACATCAACAGCCTCATCGACGTCAACGACGGCACCTGCATGCTCCTCGGCCCCGTGCTGGATCCCATGCGCAGCGCCTCCATCAACAAGAACCTCCACACCCTCCACATCCGCATGAAGAAGCACGGCGAGAACGCCATGTACCTGGCCAAGCGCTTCAAAGAGGTGGGCTTCAAATACAACTACCCCGGCCTCCCCGAGCATCCGGACCATGAGCTGTTCTGCTCGATGATGAACGAGGGCTTCGGTTTCGGCGGCATGATCAGCATCGACATGGGCACTGCCGACAAGGCCAGCAAAATCATGGAAATCATGCAGCAGAAGGGTGTCGGCTACCTGGCTGTGAGCCTGGGCTACTTCAAGACCCTCTTCAGCAACAGCGGCAAGTCGACCTCCAGCGAGGTGCCCGAGGACATCCAGAAAGAGATGGGCATGAGCGAAGGACTCATCCGCTTCTCCATGGGTATCGACAACGACATCGAAGCCACCTTCCAGCTCATCAAAGAGAGCGTCGAGGAGAGCAACAAGTAAACAGACACTGTTCTTTTGAAGACAAGAAAGACAAGAAAGCCAAAGGGGTTCCATCCTGTTTTCTTGTCTTTCTTTTTTTTCGAGAGACGAACAATCGAATAAAGAATTATGAAAAAGATAGCAATTATACTCAGCGGCTGCGGCAACCGCGACGGAAGCGAGCTGCAGGAGAGCCTGAGCCTGATGCTGGCCGTGGACCGTCGCGGCTGGCAGTACCAGTGTTTCGCCCCCGAGGGCTTTTTCGAGGTGGTCCCCCACATCGACGTGGAGGAGACCGAGGAGGAGGGCACGCTGCTCGACATGGAACAGCGCGACATCTTTGTGGAGAGCGCCCGCATCGCCCGCGGCAACCTGCTTCCGCTGGAGCAGTATCGCCCCGCCGACTACGACGCCCTGGCTCTGCCTGGCGGCATGGGCGCGGCGCGCAACCTCTCCACCTTCGCCTTCGACGGCCCCCGAATGGAGGTCGTCGACAGTGTGGCCGACGCCATCCTTGAGACTTACCGCGCAGGCAAGCCCGTAGCGGCCATGTGCATAGCCCCCATGGTGGTGGCCAAGGTGCTGGGACGCTATGAGGTGGAACTCACCCTCGGGCCCGACGACAACCAGGCCTCGCAGGTGGCCAAGGACTTCGGATGCAGGGTGCAGACCTGCAAGCCCACGGAGGTGTGTGTCGACAGCGAGCACAAGGTTCTCACCACCCCCGCCTATATGGCCGCCAGCCACATCAGCGAAATCTTCGACGGCGCCGAGCACATGGTGGCCGAACTGGAGAAGATGTTGGGCTGAAGCGAAATGGTTATGAACTTGAACCGATTGAGTACTATGAAGATAAAAGTTCTTGTTTTGGCTGTCCTGATGGTGGTGGTTCCTATGGCCGCCAGGGGGCAGATGCCGGAGGGGATGCAGCAGTTCCTCGACGGGGTCAATGCCGCTCTGCCTATGTCTGCCGGCAACGGCATGGATTTTGTCAGAGTGGGCTACGACCACTCGGAGCTGGTCCTTTTCTTGGAGTTCGACGACGACGACCAGGGTCTTGTCGTGAGCATGTTAGATGAAAAGGTTTTGAAGGATTTTATTCTCACAGAGTTTAAGGAGAGAATGGATATGTCAATAATGGATATGTTGGACACTTACGACATCGACCTCGGCGTATCCATCCGCGGACGCCGGTCGAAAAAGAGCACACGTGTGACGTTCTCTGCCAACGAACTCAGCAAGGCCGTCCAAGCCCCTGCCGCCAAACCGAAAAGCGACCTGATGAAGGCCATCGACTTGATGAAAGCCATGATGCCCGTGAAAATCAGCGAGCAGATGAGCCTTGTTCGTGTCGATGTGGCGGACAGCGCGGTGTTCTATGTATATGAAATCGACGATAGAGCAATTTCCATCGGCATTTTGAAGCAGAAGGTCTCGGACCTGCGCGAAACGGCCAAGAAGCAGGTCAAGTCCAATGCGTCGTCGGCCGCTTTTGTGGCGCAATGCAAGCAGGAGGGCATGGGTTTGGGGTTCCGCTATGAAGGAAAGACGACGGGCGAGACTTTCGAGTTCGTTATCCCCACCGACGAATTATGACTGCCCCGCTGTCCTTCTTCGGACAAAAAGAAAGAAGGGTTCCTGCACGGGGACCCTTCTTTTCGATTCTGTAGTTTTTTTTATTTTGCTTCGGCCAGGCCGATGTATTTGTCCACCTCGGTATATTCGGTGCTGTAGGGATAGTCCTTTTTGATTTTCTCGTAGCACTCCAAGGCGTTGGCGTTGTTGCCGAGGGCGAAGTGGCAGAGGCCGGCTTTGAAGAGGGCTGTGGGCGTGGTCACTTCGTTCTCGTTGGTCTCGGCGGCCTTGGTGTAGAGCTTGGCGGCCTCCTGGAAGTTGCCTTTCTCGGCTTCGGCGTCGCCCTGTCCCATGATGGCGATGGGCTTGGAGTAGAGGTCTTTGCCGGAGTAGTCTTTCAGGAATTTGATGGCTTTGTCGTATTCACCCAGACGGAGGTTGGCGATGCCGGCATAGAGCTTGGCGAGTTTGCCGCTCTTGGTGGAGCCGTACTGGTCGATGACGGCGAGGAAGCCGGGGGTCTGGCCGTCGCCGTCGAGGGCTGTCTGATAGTCTCCGCTTATGAAATAGTTCTCGGCGCTGTACATGGCGGATGCGGCTTTCTCCTCGCGAGGCTGCTTGTAGAAATGGAAGTAGCAGAATATAATCAGCGCGATGGCAACCAGGATGGCAATGACAGCGATGATTCGTTTCTGGTTTTTCTGGAGGAATTCCTCGGTGCGGGTAATGACGCTACCCATCTCGGTGTTTTTTTCTTCTATTTGTTCTTTCATTATGAATGACTTTTATGTTTCTTTTCGGTAAAAATCGGAATGCAAAAGTACAAATTTTTTATGAATTGAAAAAGCAAAGTTGAAAGAAGGGAAAAAAAATGTGGAAGTTTGATGAAAGAGTTTAAAATTTTACTATTGATTTCCAGTTGGTTGCATTGTTAAAGTTAAATAATGTGAAAAAAAATTTTTTTTGTAAATATATTTTACATATCTTTGCAAGTTGAAATTTGTGCGTGGGAATTGGGGAAACGGATCTAATATTAACCGAAAAAAGAGAAAAACAGAATGAATACGAACACCAAATATCTCGGCCTGGAACTCAAAAGTCCGGTCATAGTGGGTAGCAGCGGGCTGACCGCCGATGTCGACAACATGGTTGAAATGGAGAAGGCAGGTGCCGGTGCTGTGGTGCTGAAGTCGGTTTTCGAGGAGCAGATTATCTACGATATCAAGCGCAACACCCATGTTGTGGCCCCCACGGACAACTACGGCGACAGCTATGAGTACATCGCCATGCATGTGGCCGACGATTCGTTGAGCAAACATTTCCAGATGATTCGCGAGGCCAAGAACCGCCTCACCATCCCTGTCATCGGCAGCATCAACTGCTTCTCCTATGAGAACTGGCTCACCTATGCTATCAAGTTCCAGGAGGCCGGATGCGATGCCCTTGAACTCAACATGGCCATCCTCCCCTTCGAGACCTCTCTCTCGGCCGACGATGTGGAGCGCACTTTCTCGCAGATTATCAATACCCTCCGCAAGTCCATCAATATCCCCATCAGTATCAAGGTGGGTTCCTATTTCACCGACATGGCCAAGCAGATGCAGCAGCTCAGCTGGATGGGCATCCAGGGTGTGACGATGTTCAACAAGAGCGTTCAGGTGGATATCGACGTTGAGAGCGAGACCCTTAAGAACGCCTCGTGGCTTTCCAGCCCCAGCGAAATTCACAAGACCCTCCGCTGGATTTCCATCCTCAGCAAGAAGATGCGCTGCGACCTCTCCGCCTCCACAGGTGTATACACTGCCGACGATGTGGTGAAGATGCTCCTTGCCGGAGCCACCACGGTGCAGGTGGTCAGCTGTCTCTATAAGAACGGCATCGGCACCCTTGCCGCTCTCAACGACGGCTTGCGCGCCTGGATGGAGAAAAAAGGCTACGAAAGCATCGGACAGTTCCGCGGCAAACTCGCCGTCAACCCCAACGACAAAACCTCTGTGGCTATGCGCACACAGTTCATGAAATACTTTGCCGAAATAGTATAAATTAACCCTAAAATACACAATAAAAGTACATTAAACCTAAATTACAAAATTATGGACCAGCAAGAAGAAAGAACAGTCAGCTTTTTCCGTTTTGAGGATTTACGCGTCTACGCCAAGGCTACCGACTATGCCACGTGGGTCTCTAAGCAGATGGCTGCTCCACGCACGGACAGCGAGAAGACCCTCGCCTCCTCTTTGTGCCACTCCTCTTTCGACATCGCCCTCAACATTGCCGAGGGTTCCAGCCGGAGCAAGAGCCAGTTCGACCACTACCTGAAGATCGCCAAGACGGCTATCCGCGAATGTGTGGTCTACACCGAGGTGGCTCACAACCTGGGTCTGATGGACGACGAGCAGCACAACCAGTCACGCGAGTACCTCATGGAACTCACCCGTATGCTCGGCGCTCTCATCATCTCCCTCCAGCGTTCCTCCGAGCGTCGCCACGAGCCTGTCGACGAGGACAACGCTGACCCCTACGCCAACGACGACATGTCTTATTAATACCCGGGATGAGTATAAAGTTATTGTTTTTCATTTCATTTATTATTTTATGTGTGTGACATCCTCCCCAAAAAAGGGGGGGTGTCAGTTTTTTTGTGGCTGACTATCGTAATAGAATACAAAATACACTGAAATCATGGATCTTAATCTCACTAAACCTATTGTCTTCTTCGATCTTGAAACCACTGGAGTGCAGGTGGGCCACGACCACATCGTCGAAATCTGCCTCCTCAAGGTCCTTCCCGGCGGAGCCGAGGAGACGCGCGTGGAGCGTGTGCGCCCTGTCGACGCGCAGGGAAACACTGTGCACATCCCCGAACTGACCACGGCCATACATGGCATCTCCGATGCCGACGTTGCCGACAAGCCCTCTTTCCGCGAGCTGGCTCCCAGCCTGATGGAGTTTATCGGCGATGCCGACCTTGCGGGCTACAACAGCAACAAGTTCGATGTGCCGCTCCTCGTCGAGGAGTTTCTTCGCGTGGGCGTTGACTTCGATCTCTCGACGCGTCGGCTTGTCGATGTGCAGAACATCTTCCACCAAATGGAGCAGCGTACGCTTGTGGCCGCCTATCGCTTCTATTGCGACAAGGATCTGGAGCATGCCCACAGTGCTTCGGCCGACACTATGGCCACCTACGAGGTGCTCAAGGCGCAGCTCGACCGCTACCAGGGTGTGGACTACAAAGACCGCAGTGGCAGGGTGAGCCAGCCTGTGGTCAACGACATCGCCGCTCTTTCTCGCTTCACCTCCAACAGCCAGTGGGCCGACCTCGTGGGCCATATCGGTTTCGATGCCCAGCATCGCGAGGTGTTCAACTTCGGCAAGCACAAGGGTGCCATTGTCGAGAATGTTTTCGAGCAGGAACCATCCTACTATGACTGGATGATGAAAGCCGATTTCCCGCTGTCGACCAAGAAAATCATCACGCAGATTTGGGAGCGTCGCAAGCAGAAGAAGCTCGACGCGCTGAAAGCCCATTTCGGCGGGAAATGAGGAAACGGGAGCATTTCCCCAAATCAAGAAAGGGCGGTATAATGATGATGATCATCATTGTGCCGCCCTTTTCGGTCTTTTGATTCGGTGAGGAAATGGGTCAGAAACTCAGTTGGAGGCCCATCAAACGCGTCTGTGGCGCATCGGCACTGGACTTGAAGGTGGGGAGAAGGTCGATGCCGAACTCGATTCCTTTGAAACCGAGGAAGTTTACATCGAGACCTACGGCGGCGCGGACATTGAAGCGGTTGAGGATGTCGACCCTGTCGCTGTGCCTGTGCCAGCGGTCATCCTCGTCGAGGGTGTAGGAGGCCAGCTTCTGTTTGAAGTTGAGGGTCGGGGTTAGCGAGAGGTATACCGACTTGAAGACGGGCGAGAGGCGCTTGGGTCGTGGCAGCGAATAGGAGATGGCGATGGGCAGTCCGAGCGAAGTGTAGTAGAGGTATTGCCGGGGGCGCTCGGCACCGAAGCTGGGGTCGAGAACAAGGTGGCCGTCTTGAGCGGCGACGGTGTTGTCGAGCCATTGGAAGTTCCATGCGAAGTCCAGCGAGAGTCGGAGGTTGAAGTTGTGACCAAGCGGGATGGCACTGGGGCTGAGCAGGAGGTGCAGACGGTGCCCGAAGTTGGTGTTGTAGGGCGAGGCGTGGAGGACGTTGCTCCAGACGGGCATGGTGAACTCATAGCCCAGTCCGAGGAACAGACCGACCGTGTCTTTGTGATGGTCGGAGTATTTATGGTATTTGACGTAGATATTCTGCGCAGAGTCGTTGGCGGTGATGTCGGTGTTGGCAGTCTTTCCGCGATGCAGTATCTGTTTGTCGGCCCGCACGTCGCCTTCAGTGACGACGCTTGCTCCATAGGCATGGATGTGGAGATAGCGGCTGCGCAGGTGGTGCATCTGGAGGGTGGCGTTGTGGAGGGAGAACTTGGTGTCGCCCGGATTGTCGAGGCAGTCCACGTTGATGATGGCGCCGCTGTCGGCCGAGATGTCTATGTCGCGGGTGTCGGTCACCATCCGGTCGATGGTCAGTCGCGCACCTTTGTAGAGTTTTATGTAGTTGATGGGTTGCGAAGTGTAGAGTTCCACCTTTGTCGAACGGGGCATGGTCTCGTTGGCCTTGATAACATATCCATGGTTCATACGTAGACGTTTGATGCCTATGGTCTCGAGGACGTTGGGTTCGTGGCCCTCTTCGAAGAAGTCGGCACAAGAGGTTGTCAGCACCAGGCGCGAGGGGGTGTCCGTAGGGGTCTGGATGAGGTGGACGTCCCATCCGGCATTGACGGTGAGCATGGTTACTGTGCCGACGCTGTCTAAATGTTGCTCTATCTGGTAGAGGTTTTGTGCGTTGGCGTTGCAGGAGAAGAAGGCGGTGAAGCCCAGGATGGCAACGATGCCGATGATGGCACTGGCGTCTTTGAGTTTGTCGGCTATATGTTTCATTTTGTGGATTTTTTTTATGTTTTATATTTCGATTGCTTTCAGGATGATGGGTGTGTTGGTCTCCTCGGGCGTAAGGCTGGCCAGGAGGTTCTGTAAGCCGTTTGTGGCCGGAATATCGTGAATCATGGCGTTTCTGCCGCTGTTGCCGTTGTCGTCTCTGCTGTTGGCCAGGCGTGTGCTGGTGCGGCGATAGATGTGGGGTGTGTTGTCGATAGTCGTCTCCTGCGTGGCCACGTCCACCTCCTGCTCCTGCTCCTCATCTTCGACGATGGCTTCCTCAACCATGGCGATTTCCTCGGAAGCAATGTCTGTCACCTCCATCCTCCGTATTGTCACTGCGGTCTCTGTTGATTCCGTTCTCATTTTCGTTTCTTTCGCTTCTTTTGTTTCTTTTGTCTCTCTTGTCGCTGTCGGCTCAGTCTTTTCTGTCCTGTCTGTCTCTTCCATATTTACTTTTGAGGTGTCCGCATGGGCCACCAGCATGGGTGTCTCGTCCACATTGCGGAACAGCAGAGGGAGGACGATGACCAGCAGTGCTATGCTGGCGGCTGCCGAGAGGGTCCACACCGGCCAGAGGCGGCGGCTCCTGGGGGCCGACTGTGCCTCGAGGAGTTTCCTCAACTCCTCCTGCCGACGGCGGTTGGCCTCGGTAGTGCGCTTGGCGGCGAAGAGTTCTTGCAGTTCCTTGTCTTTCATTTTTTGGCTTCCTTTCTTATTTGATCATTGATTTCAGTGCACTCATGGCTCGCGAGAGGGTGGCGTAGACGTTGGTGCTCGTCAGGCCTAGGCGGCGTTGCATCTCCTCGTGGCTTGCACCTTCGATGTATTTCATCGTCACCGCCTCGCGCTGGTGTTGCGGCAGCTTTGCCATCATGGCGTCGAGTTGTGCCGACCGTTCTTCGATGAGGGCGGCTTCAGCCTTGGCGGACTCGTCGTCGAGACGGTCGAAGGCTTCAATACGGTCGGTGGATATTTCGTGGCGTTTGCGCAGCAACGAGATGCAGCGGTTTTTGAGGCTTTGCATGGCATAGGCCTCGATGCTGCGCACGTGTTGCAGTTGGTCGCGATGTTCCCAGAGGTCGATGACCACCTCCTGCACAGTGTCCTCGGCAGCGGCCTCCGAGTGCAGCAGCCGCTCTGCCGTGAGCTGCAGCGCTGGCTGAAAAGCCATCAGGGAGTCGAGGATGTCCGCTTGTGCCATAGGGGGGCTGTTCTTTTTTTTGTTGTTTCTACCCTATAGACGCACGTGGTGCGGAAATCTTACAAAAAAAGTCAACGAATTTCACATCCGAGGATTTCGATGCGGCGGGCGAGGGCGGCCGGGAGGCCGTAGACGGGGTCGGTGGACTGGCTCCCGGTGGTTGGGGACACGGCGCCGTGGGGCTTTTGCTCGATGAAGAGGCGCCCCTCGGCCATCGCATCCTCGAAAACTCCGCCTCTCCACGCGCGTATCATATTTATAAAAGCCCCTATGCGGCGGCGCGAGAGGACGAGGTTGTAGTCCGACTTGTAGACCGGGCTGGCGAAACCGGCGATGGTGATGGTGATATTGTGTCCCGCGTCGAGGAGGCTTTCCACGTAGTCCAGCAGTTCCTCGGTGCGATTGTAGTTGCCCACGACGCAGGTGTCGAAGAAGAGTTCCATCATGGCGGAATCGTCGGCGTTCTGCTGGCGCGCGATGTATTCGTTTCGCAGTGTGGCATAGCGGCGTTGACATTCGGGATAGGTGGTGGTGGTCACCACCTCGCGGCTCTGCGGGTCGGGGTCGTCGTTGTGGAAATAGAGGAAGAGGGGGAACATGAAGCGCCTGATGCGCTGTTGGATGGTGTCGATGCTCTCCACGGTGTCCATCACGGCCACCTGTTCGAGCATGGTGGAGTCCACTCCCCAGCGGTAGATGTCGTTGCAGCATGTGGAGTCGGTGAGGAAGAAGCTGTCGGGACGGTTGGAGGCAAGAAAGCCGCCGAGGGGACGGCCTGTGACGGAGTCGTAGTCCGTGATATTGAAATAGAGGTCGTTGTGTTCGCTGTTGAGGCAGTGGCAGACGGGTTCGGCTTCCTGCCATGTGTTGCGGCTGCCGGCGGCGCAATAGATGTCGTGGCCGCCGAGGCCGCCGTCGCGGTCGGAGGAAAAGTAGAGCACTCCGTTGCGCTGGTCGTAGAAGGGGGTGAGTTCGTCGGCGGCGGAATTGACGAGGGGGCCGAGGTTGACACACTCCTTGGTGGTGGTGCCTTTGACGAGGGTGTACCAGATGTCGTGGCCGCCGAATCCGCCGGGACGGTCGCTGACGAAATAGAGAATCACAGTGCTGTCAGCCAGTCGTCCCACGGCGGGATGTGTCGACGTATAGCCTTTGAGGTTGACGGGGCCTTTGAGTTTCACAGGTTTCTCCCATCCGCGGCGCTTTTTCTTTTTGGCGAAAAAGATTTCACAGTTGAGTGTCTCCACGTCGCCACGGGTGAAATAGAGGTCGTGGGTGAGCGGGTCGAGGGCCAGGTTGCCCGTGTGGTCGCGCTTGCTGTTGAGACCCCAGCGGTCGAGGCGGGGACGAGCCATCTTGCCGCTCTTGGCTATGCGCGACTGGTATATCTGCATGACGCTGCTGCCCATGTTGAAATGGCGGTTGGTGTTCACCGAGGGTGGCATGGAAGAGAAAACCATCACAGTGTCTCCCACGCGCAGGGCACCGGTTTCACTGCCGGGGGTGTTGAAGGGTTTCTCCATGTGCACCACGCGGTATTGCCCGCGGGCGTAATTGACGAGGGACAATGGAGAATAGAAAATCAGGCCGACGCAGAATGTCAACTTCAAAAGTGTCTGTATGGTTCTGGACAATTTCACGGTTTATGTTCCCAATTTTCTGTTTTCAAATGATGGGGCAGGGCAGGGCTCCGCGGTGCACTGCATCCTTCTTTCCGATTTTGTAGACGACGCCTATCTCGAACGCGCCGAGGGTGTGGCTGGCCTCGGCCAGAGTGGAGAGGTTGGCATCGTAGCTCAAAGCGAAAATCCACGATGTCCACTCTACGGCGGCGTTGACGGCCATGGCGTCCCCATGGCGACCCATGATGCCGGCGCTGACGGCCAGATAGTTGCGTGGCCGCTCGTTGAGGTAGCATTTCAGGTCGGCCCCGTAGACCAATTCCGAGAACTCTTTCTGCATCTGGAATCCCGCCACGGGGAGGACACTCCACTGGGGATGGAAGCGCCATTCGGCGCGGGCGTAGGCGTTCCAGCGGCGGCTGAGGCGTGTGTCCGTCAGGCCGAGATAGGAGATGTCGGGTTCGTTGATGTTGCGCACGGAGATTCCCACCTTGGTGTATACGGCGTCGCTCACCTGGCAGAACCAGGCCACGCCGGCGCCGAAAGTGGGATAGAGCGCTTTTTCGCGGATGAAGGTCTCGGAGGCGTCGGCGAGGTCGATGTCCTCGGGGTTGAACCCCGTCTGTCCCACGCCCAGTTCCCCGGCCACGGAAAAGAGGTTGGCACCGTTGCCCACGGCCTGGAAGTAGGAAAGGATGGCGCTGGCCGAGGTAGAGCCGTAGCTCAGTGTCCCTGCGCGGTCGTTGCTCACCCATGCTCCAACATTGAGACCGTTGTGGTTGCGCTTGCTGCGCATCAGGCTCAGCTCGGCGGTGGCGCTGAGGGTCTGGAAGGGTGTGGAGACGGAGGCCCACTGGTTGCGATAGATAATCCCGAAGCGACCCGTGCCGTCGAAGAAACCGCTGTAGGCGGGGTTGAACAGCAATGGATCCAAGTCGAGCATCGAGAAGTGGATGTCCTGCGCACGGAGTCCCTTCGTCGGCAGCAAAGCCAACAGAAACAGCAGGCCGAGCGTCCAGCGCCTCGCCCCGGCACCCCGGTGCCGGAAGGATGTCCCCGTTGTCCATGTTGTCTTCATCCGTAAACCTTGTTGTTCCTGTCTATCTATACTTGTCTGTCGTCTCCATATAGTCTATCCGCCATGTTTTGTCCTCCGCAGAAAAAAAATTCACCGCGTGTAGGGCGGCAGGGAGATGTCGGCGAAGTCGCCCTTGAGGTATTTGAAATAGCCCGCAATGCCCACCATGGCGGCATTGTCGGTGCAGAATTTGAACGGGGGGATGAAGGCCTGCCAGTGGTGTTTTTCGCAGATGCGTTGCAGTTCGCTGCGCAGCAGCGAGTTGGCACTCACTCCGCCGGCGATGGCCACCTGCCGCACCTTGTGGTCCAACGCCGCACGTTCCACCTTCTTCAGCAGGAAGCTGACAATGGTTTTCTGGACAGAGGCGCAGAGGTCGGCCTTGTGGTTCTCGATGAAGTCGGGGTCCTCTTTCAGCCTGTCGCGCAGGAAGTAGAGAAACGAGGTCTTGATGCCGGAGAATGAATAGTCGTAGCCCGCAATTTGCGGTGTGGCGAAGCGGAAGGCGTCGGCATCGCCCTCCTTGGCCAGTCGGTCGATGATGGGGCCGCCGGGATATCCAAGGTCCATGATTTTTGCGGCCTTGTCGATGGCCTCGCCTGCGGCGTCGTCGATGGTCTGTCCGAGGATTTCCATCTCGAAATGGCTGTGCAGCAGCAGAATCTGTGTGTGTCCGCCGCTCACGAGCAGGCAGATGAATGGAAACCGCGGTGTGCCGACACCCTCCTGACGGATGAAATGGCTCAACACGTGGGCCTGCAGATGGTTCACCTCGATGAGCGGTCTGCCAAGAGCCTGGGCGAAGCTCTTGGCAAAGCTCACGCCCACCATGAGCGACCCCATGAGACCCGGTCCGCGCGTGAAGGCCACAGCGTCGATTTCCTCTTTGCCGATGCCCGCCTGGCGGACGGCTCCGTCGACCACAGGGATGATATTCTGTTCGTGGGCGCGGCTGGCCAGTTCGGGCACCACGCCGCCGTATTGTTCGTGCACCTTCTGGCTGGCAATGACGTTGCTCAGCAGCTTGTCGTCGCGCAGCACGGCTGCCGAAGTGTCGTCGCAGCTTGATTCTATAGCGAGGATTGTAGTCATAAATATATAGTTCAACTATTCAGACAATCGAATATTCAGACAATCGAAAATGCAAAAATACGAAATCCCCTCGACATGGCCAAATTTATTTCTTGCCCCCTTCCCGACATGAACCCCCTTCCATGCCCTTGCCAACGCCCTACCATGTCCCTACCAACTCCTACCATGGTAGGAGTTGGTAGGGAGTTGGCAACTGGTTCATAGGGAGTTGTGAGGTGGTTGTTTTTTGGGGGGCAGAGAGCTCTTCTTTTGCCTCTGCAGGGGTGGGCGAGGGTGGAAAGGTGGAGGTTTCGGAGAGCGGAAAGAGGGAATAAAATGTTAAAAAACAAATTTTTTTGTTGTGTTTTGGTAATTTTTGTTATTTTTGCCTAATAAAAGAATGAGGAAAATTTTAAAATTTTAGTAATAACACATTAAAAATCAACAAGAAAATGAAGAAGATTATCATTGCTATC
>JAFVAM010000049.1 GCA_017480525.1 Bacteroidales bacterium
AGGCGCCCTGCAACAACAACGACAACACCTACTGGTTACGCCATGACAGCACGTTCCTCTACTTCTTCGGCCTGCAGAGGGAAGACCTCGTGGGTGTGCTGGACTGCGAAACAGGCAAGGACTACCTCTTCGCCAACGACTACGACATCGAGGACATCATCTGGACGGGGCCGCTGCCCAGCGTCAAGGAGCTGGCGGCCAGCGTGGGTGTGGAGCAGAGCGGCGACATGGCGGCGCTGACGGAGTTCGTGGCCAGCCGCAGGCGACAGGCCGCAGGGACGGACGACGGCGGCCGGGTGCACTACCTGCCGCCCTACCGTGCCGACATCCGCGCCGACCTGAGCGCCTGGCTGGGGATGCCGCTGGCGGCAGTGGACAAAGGAGCCTCCATGGAACTCATCCTGGCCTGCGTGAAGCAGCGCAGCATCAAGAGCGCCGAGGAGATCGAGGAGATAGAGAAAGCCATTGCCACGGCCTACAACATGCACGTCGGCGCCATGAAGCTGGCCATGCCGGGGCGCTATGAGTACGAGCTGGCGGGCTTCATGGAGGGCGAGGCCTGGAAGGGCAACGGCCCTGTGAGTTTCCCCGTCATCATGACCGTCCACGGCGAGACGCTCCACAACCACGGCCACAACAACCGTCTGGAGGTGGGCCGCATGCTGGTGATGGACGCCGGATGCGAGACGCCGATGAACTACTGCAGCGACATCACGCGCTCGGTGCCCGTGGGCGGCAAGTTCGATGCGCGCCAGAAGGCCATCTACGAGATTGTGCTGGCCGCCAACCTGGAGGCCGCACGTGTGACGCGTCCCGGCATCACCTACAAGGAGGTGCACACCGCCGCGAGCCGCATTCTCGCCGAGGGCTACAAAGGCCTCGGCATCCTGAAGGGCGACGTGGACGACATCGTGGCCAACGGTGCCCACAGCCTGCTGATGCCCCACGGCCTGGGCCACATGATGGGTCTCGATGTGCACGACATGGAGAACTACGGCCAAATCAACGTGGGCTACGACGACGAGACACGCCCCAGCGAGCAGTTCGGCCTGGGCAGCCTGCGCTGCGGCCGCCGACTGCAACCCGGCTTCGTCATCACCGACGAACCCGGCTGCTACTTCATCCCCGCACTCATCGACAAGTGGCACGCCGAAGGCACCAACAAGGACTTCGTGAACTTCGACGAATTGGAGAAATGGAAAGACTTCGGCGGCATCCGCATCGAGGACGACGTGCTCGTCACCGAGACGGGCGCCCGCGTACTCGGCAAGCCGATACCCAAGACGGTGAAGGAAATCGAGGAGGTGATGAAGAGCTAAATACAAAAACGACGGCAACAAGATTTGAGGATGATGTCCCAACCGCCGGACGGTTGCATATCACCCGTAAAAAAAAGAGAGACCAATGATGACAGAAGTTGAGATTGTACTCGCCAACACTGGCGAGCGCAAGAAGATAGAAGCCGGGACCCAGCTGGCAGAGCTGGCAGCCGAATACGTGAAGGAAAAACAGGAGCAGGAGGGCAAGACGCCGTGGCCCATCCTGGGAGCCTTGGTGAACAACAAGGTGGAGCCGCTGCAATACCGCATCTACAATCCCAAGACCATACGCCTGCTCGACATCACGGACCGCCAGGGGTTCCGCATGTACCGCAACGCACTGTGCCTGATGCTCTACGCCGCCGTGCGCGACTGCTACCCCCAGGCGACACTGCAGATAGACCACTCGTTGCAGAACGGATTCTACTGCCGCATAGAGAGCGGCGAGGAGGGCTACGCGCTGCCGAGCCAGATGGAGGTGTGCCGCGCGGTGAGGGACCGCATGATAGCCCTCCAGGAGCAGGACCTGCCCTTCGAGGCCAAGACCATGCTGCTGAGCGACGCCGCAGAGCTTATCCGCCCCCTCCGCATGCCCAAGACCCTCGACCTGCTGGAGCACCTCAACCAGCTTTATATCGAGATGAACTTCCTCGGCGACACGGTGCACAAAATCAACGGCAAGCTGGCACCCAGCACGGGATGCCTGACGACATGGGATTTCCGCCAGTATGAGGACGGATACATGCTGCAATGCGCCGACCCGGAGCACCCCGACAAACTGTCGCTCTTCCAGGAGACACCGAAGCTCTTCGCCATCTTCCGCGAACACCACCACTGGGTGGACCTGCTGCACACGCCGACGGTGAGCGACTACAACCGCATCGTGCACGACATGGGCGGCCAGCACCTCATCCACCTCAGCGAGGCGCTGCACGAGAAGAAGTACGCCGAGATAGCCGAGCAGGTGCGCCAGAGCGGTGCCAAGATGGTGCTGCTGGCCGGGCCGAGCAGCAGCGGCAAGACGACGTCGTGCCGACGCCTGAGTGTGCAGCTCAGCGTGTTGGGCTACGACGTCAACCAGCTGTCGCTGGACGACTACTTCCTGGGGCGCGACCGCACACCGCGGCTGCCCAACGGCGAATACGACTTCGAGAGCGTCGACGCCCTCGACATACCGCTGCTCAACGACCACCTCAACGCCCTTTTCCGCGGCGAGGAGGTGAGGATTCCCACCTACGACTTCAAGAAGGGCGAGCCGTTCTACAGCGGCAAGACCCTGAAGCTGGGTCCTCGCAGCCTGCTGGTGGTGGAAGGCATTCACGCCCTCAACCCCAAGCTGACGGCACAGATAGACGAAGGACTGAAGTTCAAGGTCTACGTCAGCGCCCTGACGCAGCTGGCCATCGACGGACAGAACATCATCCATGGAACCGACAACCGACTGGTGCGCCGCATCGTGAGGGACAACAACTTCCGCGGATGGAACGCCCAGGAGACGCTGCACCGCTGACCCGAGGTGGTGCGGGGCGAGAGGATGCACATCTTCCCCTACCAGGAGAACGCCAACGTGATGTTCAACAGCGCGCTGCTCTACGAACTGGGAGTGCTGAAAGTATATGCCGAGCCGCTGCTGAAGCAGGTGCCGGAGAACTGCGAGGAGTACGCCATCGCGCAACAACTGCTGAGCTTCAGCGAGCTTATTGCACCTATCGACAGCAAGTATATCCCCTACAACAGCATCATGAGGGAGTTTCTGGGGGGAAGCTCGTTTGAGTACTGACCCGCAGACTAAAGGTCCCGGCTGGGACGACACAACAACCCTGGACGGGGAAGGGAAAATCTTTACCCTACAGGACGGGGTTGAGGCCGTCGTGGACGATGGGATCGCGAAGGTAGAAGCCTTCGCGCTCTTGCATTTGGAGGGCAATCTTGGCGCGTATCTCGTCGGGCGAGAGGCCGCGCATGGCAGGGCGCGGGTTGCGCGAGCGCAGGGCTCGGTCGACAAGGTCGTCGACGGTCATGCGGAGGTAGATGGCCGTGCCATGAGCGAGGATGAAGTCCATGTTGCCGGAATGGCAGGGGGTGCCGCCTCCGGTGGCCACGACGACATTGTCAAGGTCGGCCGTCGACCGCAGCACCTGGCTCTCCAGCTGGCGGAAAGCCCGCTCGCCGAAGACATCGAAGAAGCGTTGCACCGTGTAGTGGAACCGCTCCTCGAAGAGACGGTCCAAATCCAAATAGTCCATGCCTTTCTCCCCGGCCATGCGACGGCCGAAGGTGGACTTGCCGCTATACATATATCCAACGAGATAGAACTTCATGACATGAGTTCTCTGGCAGTTTGGAGGGCGGCCTGCGTGGGCGGGTCGGAGCTGAGCATGACGGCCACCTCGTTGAGGCGCTCGTCGGGCGAGAGCTGGCGGATGTGCGAGACGGTGCGGTCGCCGTCGGCCTCCACCTGTTTGTAGACCTTCAGGTGCTGGGCCGCGCGGGCGGCAATCTGCGGCATGTGGGTGATGGCGATGACCTGCATGCGATCCGCCATGCGGCACATGATGGAACCTACAGCCACGGAGATGTCGCCGGAGACGCCGGTGTCAATCTCGTCGAAGATGACGGTGGGCAGGAGAGAGTGGGTGGTGAGCATACTCTTGACAGCAAGCATCAGGCGCGACATTTCGCCACCTGAGGCCACCTTGGAGAGGTCGCGCAGCTCGCCGCCACGGTTGGCGTTGAAGAGGAAGGCCACGCTGTCGTGGCCCTGGGGACCATAGGAGGGCAGCGGAGAGAGCTGGACGGAGAAACGCGCCTCGGGCATGCCGAGGGCGTGGAGCGTAGGCAGGATGTTGCGCGACAGAAGGTCGCCGGCAGCGGCACGTGAGGCTGTGAGACGGTCGGCAGCCTCCTGCACACGGCCGAAGACACGGTCCACCTGCTCCATGAGTTCCTGTATGCGGTCGTCGAGCGAGGCGAAGGACTGCAGACGGAGGTCGAGATCGTCGCGCAGGGCGATGAGTTCCGCCACACTCTCCACGCCGTGCTTCTTCTCGAGACGATAGAGGAGAGCCAACCGCTCGTCGACCTCCTGCTGCCGCTCGGGGCTATAGCTGATGCCATCGGCGGTGGATCGGAGGGTGGTGTTGATATCGTCCAGTTCGATGAGCGACGAGTCGAGCCGCGCGAAAAGAGTCTCTGCGTCGGGGTGGAAGGTGGCGATATGGGCGAGGGCGCCCTTGGCCTGACGCAAGGCGGAAAGGAGGGAGCGTTCTGTGTCGTCGTCGAGGAGACGGGCGGCTTCGCCAAGGCCTTCGCGGATGGCCTCGGCATGGGAGAGAAGTTGCGACTCCTGTTCGAGAGCCTCCTGCTCGTCGGACAAAAGGCGTGCCTCGGCGAGCTCATTGAACTGGAACTGGAGATAGTCCTGCTCCTTGCGATTCTGCGACTCGGTGGTTGTCAGATCCTCCAACTGGCGTTTGAGGGAGGTGTATAGGGCATAGGCCTGACGGTAAGCGGCAATGGGTTCCAAAGCGGTGCAGGCGGAGGACTTGGAGGAGAGGGTGTCGAGAAGGGAGAGGCGGAACTGGCTATCGGCGAGGGTGAGGGTCTGGTGCTGGGAGTGGATGTCGATGATGCGCGGACCGAGCTGTTTGAGGAACGGCAACTGCACAGGGGTGTCGTTGGCGAAAGCACGGCTTTTGCCGGCAGGCGAAATCTCACGCCGGAGGATGAGGAGGTCGTCGTAGTCGACATCGGCCTCGTCGAAGAGGGGTTTGAGCCCCAGTCCGGCAATGTCGAACCGGGCCTCGACGACACACTTGCGCTGCTTGTCGGCCAGGACGGCGGTGTCGGCCCGCTGGCCAAGGAGAAGACCCAGAGCTCCCAGCATGATGCTCTTGCCCGCCCCGGTCTCGCCGGTGATGGCCACACAGCCACTGCCGAAGACGATGTCGGACTCGCGGATGAGTGCGTAGTTCTCTATATGGAGTGTCTGTAACATGGTTTTGTTCTATTGCAACATAGGTATGACACGCTGGAGGGCACCGACAAAGCGGTCGATTTCGTCGAGGGTATTGTATACCGCGAAAGAGGCGCGCACAGTGCCGGGAATACCGTAGCGGTCCATGATGGGCTGGGTGCAGTGGTGTCCCGTGCGCACGGCGATACCCAGCTGGTCGAGAAGGGTACCCACATCGTAGGGATGGGCATCGCCCACGAGGAAGGAGAGCACGGAGGTCTTGCGGGGGGCTGTGCCGAAGAGGCGGATGCCGGGGAGTTGGGAAATCATGGAGGTGGCATAGCGGAGGAGTTCGTCCTCGCAGGAGGCGATGGCATCGACACCGAGTTCCTGCATGAAAGCAATGGCTTCGCCCAAGGCTATGACATCGCCCACCGAGGGGGTGCCAGCCTCGAACTTGAAGGGCAGCTGGTTGTAGGTGGTGTTCTCGAAAGTGACATTTTCAATCATCTCTCCCCCACCCTGATACGGCGGCAACCCGGCAAGCATCTCCTCACGGCCATACATCACGCCGACACCCATGGGGCCATACATCTTGTGGCCCGAAAAACAATAGAAGTCGCAACCGAGGGACTGTACGTCGACAGGCATATGTGAGATGGCCTGGGCACCGTCGACGAGCACCGGCACCCCATGTCCATGGGCAATGCGGACGATGTCGGCCACGGGATTGACAGTGCCGAGGGTGTTGGAGACATGGTTGACAGCCACGATGCGTGTGCGCTCGCTGAAAAGCGTCTCGAAAGCGTCAAGGTCGAGCACACCCTCGTCGCTGAAGGGGATGGGACGGAGCCTGGCACCTGCGAGTTGCCAAGGCACGATGTCGGAGTGGTGCTCCATGCCGGAGACGATGACCTCGTCGTCGCCCGAAAAATAGCGTTTGGAAAACGAAGAGGCCACAAGGTTGATGCTCTCGGTGGTGCCACGTGTGAAGACAATCTCGTGGCTGTGGCGGGCATGGATGAACTGCTGCACCTGGCGACGCACCTCCTCATAGCGTTCGGTGGCAGCGATGGCCAGATGGTGGGTGCCGCGGTGGATATTGCTGTTGAGGCGACGATAGTAGTCGTCGAGCGCTTCGATGACACGGAGAGGTTTCTGCGTGGTAGCAGCATTGTCGAGGTAGACCAGCGGGCGTCCATGCACCTGGGTGTCGAGAATGGGAAACTGCAGTCGAATATCGGAAGGTATCATTTCTTACGGTTTTTCTTGACAAAATAACGAATGACGAAAAAGAGCGCCACAACAGCCACCAGGGCGACGATGACGACACTGATCTCGTGGCTGTATTTGTTGACAACAGAGATGTCGCCCGCGAGGTGAGCCAGATAGCCCAGGAAGGCAAGGACGAAGTTCCAGACGAGGGCTCCCAGCGTGGTGTAGAGAGTGAACGCGCCGACATTCATCTTGCTGAGACCCGCAGGGATGGAAATGAGCTGGCGGATGACGGGAATAAGGCGTCCGACGAGTGTGGAGACCACACCATGATTGTTAAAATAATCCTCGGCGCGTTCCATCTTCTCTCCCGAAAGCTGCAACAGATGTCCCAACTTGCTGTCTACAAAGGCATAGATAATCGGACGTCCCAGCCATCGCGAGAGGAAATAGTTGATGAAGGCACCGACGAGGGCACCCATGGTGCCGAAAAGCACCACCAAAAGCCAGTTCATACCACTCTGGCTCTGCTCGTCGAGAGCTACATAGACCGCTGGGGGAATGACCACTTCGGAGGGGAACGGCACAAAGGAACTCTCGACAGCCATAAGGCCGGCGACAGCCCAGTAGCTCATATTTTCGTCGTAGACCTGCAACAATTTGCCCACAAAACCGCCTGAGGCGCTGTCGCCACGCACCGCCTCGGCCACACCGTGGGACGGTGCGCTCTGGGCAAACGCCGGACGCACGACGAGAAGAGCCGCCATCATGAAGATTAGGAAAAAATATTTCTGTTTCATATTTTTGCAGATTGATTGTTGTCGTTCCAAGGGCTGCTGGGCACGAGGGGACCGAGCAGCGGATGCTTGATGAATTCGGGACAAAGCTCGGCGAGCATGACGGGAGACACGTCGGGGAGCATACGCCGGGCGCGGTTGTAGCGGTTGGTGTAGAAATAGGCCGCTGCGAGATAGGTGGTATAGAACGAGCTGTGAGGAAGCACCTCGAGCGATTCCTCGGCAAACTCTATCATGATGTCGTAGACCTTGTGGTTAAAAAGGAACTGAGTGTAGAGCTGGCACTGGTGTTCCTCGTAGAGGCCGGTGGCAATCATACGCTCGAAGAAATCGGAAGCCTCGTAGAATTCCCCCATGGCATCGTGGACCATGGCGGCGGCACAAAGTACCTCGGGGTTGCCATTGGGGGCGTCCTGTGCGGGAGAAATTTCGTCGAGGTGCACAGCACGTTTCACCATGGACAATGCCGTGGGCGTGTCGCCCGTTTCGAGATAGCACAGAGCGAGGGCCGACATAGCCTCCACATCGGCGGGATTGGCATCGAGTGCCTTTTTGTAATAAGCCATGGCGGCCACATAATTGGCCTCGCGGGCATAGAGAGAGCCAATGGTGCGGTAGATTTTGTCGTGTTCGTCCGACACATCGAGCACGTGCAGCATGGTGGTCACAGCATCACTTGTACGTCCCATACTGTCGAAAGTCTGGGAGAGAGCGATGTAAGCGTCGACAAACGTTTTGTCGATGGCGATGGCATACTCAAAAGCGTCAACAGCCTTCTCGTAGAGGAGAAGGTCACGGTAGGTGCATCCGAGGGAATACCATCCCTCCTTGCTGTATGGGTTGTTTTTCACATACTTGCCGAGATAGTCCGAAGCCTGTTCCAACCGTCCTGCCTCGTAGGACACATCGTAAAAATTGTATAGCGTCACATCGTCGCACGAGTCGGTTTCCATGGCCTTGCGGTAGAAGTTGAGGGCGGAGTCGTAGTCGTGGAGTTTATAATACTCTTCGGCCATATTGGCATAGACGCGGCCGAGCATCCATCCGTCGCGGGCCGCTTCTTTATAGTAGGCTATGGCTTTCTCCGACTGTCCGGCGGCACCGCTTGCCACACCGAGAGAATAGGCCACATCAGTGTTGTCGGGTTCCTCCTCGCGCATCCTGTTCAGCACCTTGAGGGCTTTGTCGAACTCTTCGCGAGCAATCATCAGATGGGCCCTGCGTAGGCGAATGGCGGTGCTGTCGGGATAAAGTTCCTCGGCATATTCCACGGCGCGCTGCAAGGGTTTTTCGTCGTTGACTTCAAAATAATAGTCAATGATTAGTTCCATCTCGTCGACATCGAAAAACTGCATCTTGCCCTTGAGTACAGTGTTCTCAAAATCGAGCACCAGCGTCCGCACTTCATCGTCAAAATTATTGAACCTGTCTTTTTTCATCTTTTTTAAAACGAGAATCTCACTGTTAAACCGCCTTGGGTTGTTGAATTAGGATAGGAATTGGAAATGTAGGGTGTATTGATATTCGTCTGGAAGAAGGCCTTGAGGGTAAGGTTGGTGCTCAGGGCGTACTCGCCGCTCAGCTCCGCCCTCCACACCGAATTGCCGGACGAAATCTGGGAGAGGTTCTGATTGATCTTGCGGATATTGGTTTTGTTGCTGGTATAAGTAATGTTGAGAGTGAGCACGATGTCGCTCTTCAGTTTGTGCACCTTGTCGGCGAACCTGACATCGAAGGCCACGTCCTTGATGCGATAGCCCGTGCCCACGGTGAATCCGCTACGCGTGGTTTCCGTCAACTGATTGTTGCTGAACGAGAGCATCAATGTGCGGTTTTTCTGCAAGGAGAAGTTGAACTGGAAACTGTTGACCATGGTCACCGCCACTTTCACGAGAGGATTGAACTGCTCGGTGATCTGCACCCCCTCCATGCTGACGGGCGGAATGTAGTCACCCATGTTGTTGAGCACCGTCTCCGTGCCGTAGTCATAGCCGTCGAGTCCCGAGAGCGTGGCGTCGGTGTAAAAGTTGCCAACACTATAGGTCGATGTGTAGCGATGGGAGACGGTGATATTGGAGAACCACCTCTTCAGGAACTGCACCTTGTTGAGGCCGCTGTAGTTGATGTTCCAGTTGGGCAGGGGGAACGACAGGAACGGCGAGAAGCCACAGCTTCTGGCATCCTTGCCCAGATAGGTGGCCAGGAACGAAGTGAGCAGAACCGTCTGCGAGTTGGCGCTGTAGCCCGCAGGATAGTAGCGTCCGTTCATCGTGTCGAGCACCATGTCGTCGGTATAGCGGTCGGGGTTGGCCGCAGCCAGACGCTCGGCCACGACACTGCGGTTGTCGAGGAACCGGGCGAAGAGTTCGTCGGGGTCGGTGAAAGCCGTGAGGAAACTCCATGTGGTGGTGGTGTAGGAACCCATCATGCGATAGGACAGCGGCCCGTTGACGTCCCCATAATCCGGGAGATACTTGTAATAGTACTCCTCGCGGCTCGTGTAGTTCTGTGTGGCCGACACCGCGATTTTAAAGTCTCGGAACGGTTCCACATTGGCCTGCATCGCCAGTGTGCGGTTCGATGTCATCTCGTGTGGAGAATTGAAAAGGGTGTCACGCGACAGGAGATCGTTGCGGAGCAGGTCCTCCGCCACGTCAAGGTCATAGCCCAGCACATAGCCCAGTCCAGGACTCCAGAAGTGCTGCGGGTCGAGGCCAACAAATCGGGGTTCGCCCATATAGCCGGGAAGGCGGGAACCGCTGGTGATGTTATACTGCACATTCAAATCCTTGACACACGTGACAAACCGCAATCCGGCATAGCCGATATTCTTGAGTATCTCCTTTATCCGCTCGCCACGCAGGCTGTCGGCCATGGCCACGGAGTCTTTGGCGTCCAGTTTGGCCTTCGGCCGGGCTGCAGGCTGCGGCTGGCGATTGACCACCTTGGGGGCGTTGGCAGCCTTGAGCAGTTTGAACTTGCTGTAGAAGGTCGACATGTTGGCCGAGGCCTGAACCTGAAGCGTCGACGAAGATTGCAGCGTGGACCCCATCGACTGCAAAGCCTGCGTCGTGCCCTGATAGTTGAAGTTGGTGCGATAGCTCACCGGGGCGCGGAGGAAGTCGAGGTAGGGTAGTTTGTTGAACGGGAGTTCGTATGACACCGTGACATTCTGCAGGAAGTTCTGCATGGTGCCGCCTTGTGCGATGGAACGCCAGATGGAATCGCTCGCCGAGCGCGTCTCTATTCTCCCTATCGGCTCTTCAATGCGGGCGTTGGCATTGGCAGTATACTGGATATGTAGCGTCCGCATCAGGTCGTACTGCATGCCATAGTCGCGCTGCCAGGTAAACTGCTTGAAGTAGGTCGGCTTTATGATGACCATTGCGGCACTCTTGTTCCTGAGGAGAGTCTCCTCGTAGTCGCGATAGATTTCCGTCGAGAAACTGAGGCTCTTGGGAAGATAGTAGAAGTTGAACTCTTTGAAGATGCGCCAGGCTTTGCCACTGAAGAATTTCACCTTCTCGAATGGTTTGACCGGCTCGGTTTTAGGACTGTAATTATAGGTAAATCCTCCGCGATGCTGGTCTTTGTTGTAGTGTTCTATGTCCTCGTCGCTTGTCCGTTCTCTACTGTAGGCATACGAGAAAGAGAAGTTCTCGATGTCGTAGATGTGCTGTTTCAAGTTGTCCCTGCCCACACGGTCTTTCCTGACATTGGCGAGAGTGAGGTTGGTGGAACTCTTGCGCCGCTGCGTCATCTGCCTCACGCTGTCCCGCTCCGCCTCTGTGGCGTAGGTGTCGAGGTCGTCGGAGAGAAGCACGTCGGGATTGTAAGGATTGTATTCCGGGCTGGCCACCTCCTTGCTGTAGTCGAGATACAAGGGGATATGCAGCCCCCAATCCTCTGGCAGGAAACGTCCCAGTTCCATGTCGAAAGTGGTCTGGAAATTCAGTGTGTTCAGCATTTCTTCCTTGATGAGCGGATCCTCCAGGTTGCCGAAATGGGCGGTGCTGTAGGAGCCGTAGAGCGAGAGGTTGCCCACATCCGCCAGGTTGGTCCTTGCCAACGCCATGGCCGCCCATCCGCCCTTGTTGATATAGTCGCTCAATCGCATCTCGTTGATCCACACGATGGCCGACTTCGGCAGCATGTTGTTTCCATCGCTGAGGCTCTCCTTCTTGGGATTGCGTACCCCCACCATGATAACCTTCACCTTCCCCAGGTTGGGAGTTCCCAAAACGGTGTATTTCCGCCCGTCCACCACTTCGCTGTAGAGCAACGATGGCGAATAGCCGCTCTCGCCCTGTCTGATTTTCTTGTTCCTGTTGGTCTTGATTTCAGGCAGAAGCTGGAGGTCGATGTCCACATTGTTCTCCCTCGGCCAGATGGCATAGGCGTCCTCGTTGGGGGTGTACCATGGAGTCAGTCGCAACGGAAGTTCATACTCATAGTAGTTGCTGGTGTAGTCCGTTCCGAGGCGGACAAAGAGCACGAGATCGTCGTCCTGCAACGCCGACGCGGCATTCTTTTGCTCGGCATGGACGAACATCTTCAGGTGTCCATATTGGCGAAGGTCGTAGCTCGTAGAACGGTAGATGGCCCGCGCGTCGCCGCTGCCAAGGTCGTCCACTTCCATCGACAAAGCCTGCTCGTTGAGCTTGGTGTAGCTGTTGCCCGTCGAATACCACTCCTCCCGCTCGATGCCGGGAGGCAACACGTAGGGCACCGGCTGGCGGCTGCCGTTCTCCTCGATGTTCACCGTAGAAATGTTGAAACTCGTTTCCTCGCCCGAGCCGGTGGTGTAGTCGCCCGGCTGCAGCAGGTCTTCGCTGTACTTGCGCCATGTCGAATAGACCAGGTTCAGCGTAGCGAAACGCAGAATGATCGGCTCGTCGAACTGGTTCATGAACATCCTCATGAACCGGATGGACTGGTAGCCGTTGATATTGCCGACCTTGGAGTCCGGCTCACGAATCGGAATTCTGAACTGGTACCATTTGCAGGTAGCCGATTCGCCATTGGGCAGCTGCACATTCCTTGCCTCTTGTATGTCAACGATGTGGTTCTCGCCAATCACCATGTGTTCCGGACTCAGGTCGATTACATACTGGTAGTAGTTCTCCGCCTCGCTGAGCGTGTTGTCTCTGTTGATGTCCTCCACATTGGGATAGGCGCTGGCGCTGGTCATGTATTCCTCGTCGCTGTCGTCGTCCACGGGCGAGTTGCCCTCCGGATTGTTATAAAGCTTGTAGCGGTCCGTAACCTTCACATCGTTGTCGTCGTAGTAGGAACTGCGGAAATAGCGGAAGTCGTCACCCGACGGGTCGGCCAGGGCACGGCGGTAGGCCTCCGACCCCTCTCCAAAACGCTCCGCGATGGACTGGAGATAGTCGGCAAAAAAGCTCTGCTCGTCCTCGATGCCGTGCGTCGAACCCAGTCCATCGTAGCCCACGTCCTGGAAGCGACGGCTCTCTGCATCGTTGTCGAAAGCATTCACGATGGGCTGCGTCGTCGGCACTCGTCCCCAGATTGTGGTGTCCACATTGACCACCTCGGCGCTCGTAGGCAGACCGTTCTCAAAGCTTTTCCGTCCGTCGCGCAGGATGTCCTCGCTAATGTCGCCAAGGTTGAAATAAAGTTTGCCTCCCCGGTGTTCGGGATTATCGATGAAAGGATCCATCAGCCAGAACTCTATCGTCTCAATGTTCTGTGCTTCGAAGTCTGTGTAGTCCAGTTTCCTCATGATGCCGCCCCAACGGCTGGCAGGGTTCTCCAGGGTTCCACTGTCGGTGATGCCGGCACTGAAAGCCGTCGGCGCCACGTCATAGTTGTAAGGTCCTTTCTCCTCGGGATAGAAAGCAAGGTTCAGCTCATACACGTAGGTAGGTTGTCCTGCCACGCGGTCCTTGTTGGGGAACACCTCCTGCTCGTAAATCCTTCTCGCATAGGGTTTCGACAGGTCGTCGAGAGTGATATTGCTCGGACGAGTGCTCGACTGATAGAAATCGTTGCTGATGCGATACCATGCCAGTTTGGCGCGGTTCATGCCGTAGGCCAGACCGCTGCCCGGAGCCGTCTCCCTGAACATGGCCATCGGCATCCTGTAGTCCTGCGGGGTACTGGCCAGGAACCACGAACTCACCGTCGTCAGGCTGATGCTGCTCTCCGCACCCTCGAAGTCGTCCACATAGCTCACACTGCCCTCGGCACTGCCGGTGCTGCTCATGCCGGGAATGAAATGCGCCATCTCCGCCGTCAGGCTCACCTTCGACGGTGCCTTGGTCTGCACACCCGGCAGCCAGTCCACCATCTTGGTAATCAGCGGCACCTCTCCGCTCCAATTCACATCAAGCCCCCATATCGAGTTGCTTGTCGGCTCGTCGCCGAAGTTGTTCTTTTGCGTCAGCGGCTTCTCGTGCAGGTTCATCACCGTGGCCCCTATGTTGAAGTCCTTGGCCACCTCGTAGTTCAGGTGCAGTCCCAGCATGCGCTTCGTTGTCATGCTGAACGAGTTGTTCTCCGAACTGACGCTGATGGGGGTGCCGGAACTGAGTATGCTCTCATTGATGATGCGCACCGTACCCATCGTATAGTCCACGGTGTAGTCCACATTCTCGATCAGCGGCATACCGCCGGCCGTCACTGTCACACTTCCCTGCGTGACGCTGTAGCCCAGCGAAATCTCTCCGCTCACACTCGACGAGTAGTAGCCCTCCAGATAGAACCGGTTGCGCTCCGCATACTGCTGCGCCAAGGCTTTTGTCATAGTGTATAGCGAGTCGAAGCAGTATTTCCGCGCCATCTCGTCGTCGTTCAGTATCTCGCGGAGGTCCTTTCCGAAAGGCTCCACCAGAGGGAAGAACACCCGGCCTGTCGAAGCCTGTATCAGACCGCCCTTGAAAGCCGCCGAGTCCATCCAGTCGAACACTCCATCGGCATAGAAATAGCTCTGGCTGGCATCCATCCTGTCGAGTCCGAAAAGTTCTATCAGCGGCACACCCTCTTTCGGTCCCTCGGTGAAGAAGCCCACACCCACGCCGCCTTCCTCGCTCTCGTAGAGCACATTAAGCCTGAAACCTTCGGGACTCAACTGACTGCTTTTCAAGAAGTATACGTTCTTCATCATCAGCTTCCACAGTGGCCCGTGGGTGTCAATAGTCGTACTCTTCAGCAGCTTCACTATCAGTGTGTTCGGGTCGTTCACTCCGTCTGTCGTCAACTCTCCGACTTGATACACCGTCGTGTCGCCCACCACCTGATATTGGAACGCCACAGCCAGCACCTGATCGTTGCTCAACGGCTGGTTCAGCGTGATGAATCCCAGCTCGCGGTTGAAGGTGTACTCATTGGCACTCAAGAGGCGGGCGCTCTCCACTTTCTCATAGTCCGTGCCGGCCGTCATTCCCAGGCCCTGCATGAACCCCGTCACCGAGTTCACACTTCTGACGCTCGACGGGTTCACCATCTGCAACAGGTCGTTGGCATTGTTGCCGGGAAGCTGGGGGCCGCTGCCATGCACCCTGCTGCTCGACGGCACACCCTCACCCAGGTCCGTCAACGCCAAGATGTTGCGGTTTTGCATCACGGCAGCCCCCACATTGGTGCGCCACACTTCCACCCGCAAAATCCTCACGTTGGTGTTCACCACCGGCAGCGTACTCAATGCACGGTTGTAGTTGTCGTAGAAATATTGCGACAGGAAAAAGTGGCGGTTGTCCTCATATTCGTCGGCCCTGATCTCGAACTCGTGGCTGCTCGCGCCTCCCTTCACCTGCAGGTTCTCCGTGCTCGTCTCTTTCTCGCTCCAAACGGCGTCGAAAGTCAGCTTGCCGAATTTCAACTTCGCATGGGCGCCCCACAGCTGCTGGCTGCCTTTGATGAGGGTCGTTGTCAGCGGGAACGACACATCCGCAGCCTCGAAGAGCTGCAGGATGTCGTCCTCCTTGCCTTCATACTTTAACTTCTGCTGGTTCTCGAAGTCGAAGACGGCATTGGTATTGTGGTTGATGTCGAAACTGAAAAGGTCGCCGATTTTCGCGTTGAGGTTGATTTGAAGATTCTCGTCGAAGTCGAAGGTCGTCACGCTCCGCTCGCTGGCGTCTCTCTGTGGGTCGTCGCGGTAGTTGTTCACTATCTTGAATGTCAGTTCCGCACTACCGCTGGGGTTGACCGACACCAACGGTTTGCCGTTCAGAACGTCCAGTTTCTGCATAATCTGGTTGAAACCCGGTATCTTGTCAAGGAATCCGCCGCCTCCATTGTCCAGCACGGTACCCCCTTTCTTCCCGTCCCAGTACTGGCGCATCAGCTCGTCCATCTTCCAGTCCTCATACTCTTCGAAGGTCATGTACTCCCTCCCTATCACCACGTCGCCGGCCATCTTGAGCTTCAGATAGTCGCCGCTCTCGACGTCGTAGACCACCGTGTCACGCAGGCTCTTCGGCGTGTAGCCGCCACCCATCTGTCGGAAAGCGGAAGAGTCGCCTTGCGCCCACACCTCTGCGTGGACACAAAGCAGCACAGCCATCAGCACTATATATCGGGTTATACCTTTCAATCTGTCATTCTATCATTCAACCCTACATAAACGACAGACCCCGACAATTATTATTTAGAAATATAAAAAAAATCAAAACTTCACTGTCCAAGTCCATTGCGCCGCCCAGTCCCTTTCGCCGTGCCGCGTCGCCGCCGGCATGGAGAGGCGCACCGCTACAGCCGCCGGAGGCCTTCCTTGATAATCTCTTCCACAGTCATGGCGCTGCCGTCGGCGTTCTTCCAGTCCTGCGACGTGAGCAGCTTCTCCACAGCCGGCTTGGCGAAACCCAGCATCGTGAGGGCCGTCAGAGCCTCGTCGCGAGCCACGTTGGCCTGGCCGCTCTCCACCCTCGCCGCGCCACTCACAACACCCACCTTGTCAGCAAGTTCCAGCACAATCCTCTGCGCCGTCTTGGCACCGATGCCCTTCACTCTCTGCACCTTCTTCACATCCTGCGTCTGGATAGCCTCGCGCAGCTCGTCCACCGTCAGCGACGACAGCATGACCCGCGCCGTCTGGTTGCCCACGCCGCTCACCCCCACCAGGATGCGGAACATCTCGCGTTCCCCCATGTCGGAGAAGCCGAAGAGCTGCTGCGTGTCTTCACGCACCACATAGTGGGCGAAGAGCCTCACCCGCTCGCTGTCGGCGCGACGCAGCGTCTCATAGGTGTTCAGCGTGATTTCCAACAAATAGCCCACACCGCCGCAGTCCACAACAGCCTGCGTCGGTTCCAATTAGGCCAAACGCCCCTCAAAATCCTCGTACATACTTATCTCTTTCTTTGTTGTTCAAATTCATCCCCCTGCTTCTGTCAACCCACTCAAAACTCATACCCGATTCCCGCCGCCGGACTGTCCACCTGGAGCGTGTAGTCGTCCTCCGACGGGTCGGCGAAGAGCGGATCCTCACTCCATGTTCCGCCCTTCACGAGGCTGTGCAGGTCGAGATTGTAGTTCATTGCGTAGCCTTCCAACTCGCTCAGCAGCACCTCTTTGCGATAGGTTCCCCAGACGATGCAGTCCCTGAAGTCGGCCTTCAGCAGGTCGCCGCCGATGACGTCATCGCCCACAATGGTGTTGTTGGCCAGCACAATGCTCTCCACCTTTCGTGCCGTGTAGTTCCAGTAGTTGGCGAAAGTGCAGCGGCGGAAGTCGTAGCTGCCGCCTCCAAGCACCGTCAGCCCGGTCAGGCAGTCGTAGACCAACAGGTTGCGCCCGGCGATGGTGGCGCCCTGCCCGATGATGGCGCAGTCGCTCATGTTCCTGATGACGGTGTTGCTCACCGTCAGCTGCGCCCCGGGATAGCAGCGCAGGCCTCCTGTGCCGTTCTCTATCACGGCGTTGTCTATCACGTTGCCCGTGCTGTAGTTGTAGAACCACAGCGTCTGCCATTGCCCTGGCAGGAAGGAGTACCACCCGTCGCTTCTCAGCGAGCTGAAGATCACCGGTGCTTCCCTCGTGCCCTGCGCCCGCAGGCGGGCGTTGGAATCCACTATGAGCATGGCGTCGTCGCAAAAATAGAGTTCGTCGCCGTCGCGCAGCGTCAGCGTATGCCCGTCGAGCACTGCGGCGGGTTCCACGAACACATGCGGCCGCTCGTGGTCCCAATGCTCGCAGTCCACCACGGCATACCATGTCGTGTCCGTCGGCAGCCGACGGTGGTACACCGCGTTGCGGCCCCACGCCGTCAGCGCCACGCGCTGGCCGTTGCCGAACACGATGGCGTCCTCCACGAGGAACGGCGTCGTGGCATCGCTGGGGTTGATGTTGGCCTGCACAAAGATGAAGATGCTGTCGCCGGCCCCTATCTCCACGTCGCGCGCCACCATCGATGTGTCGCCGTCCACATTCATGCGGAAGCGGCTGGCGCGTCCGCCCATGAGGGTTACGGTGCTGAGCCGCAGGTTGTCGGAGCTGGTGTTGTACACCGTCAGCATCCGCGTGGCAGTACCCACGGTGGTGAACACAGTGTCGAAAGCCACGGTGTCGGAGGAAAAGGTGAGTCCGACACTCGCATCGTCCGTCACGAAGCCCTCACGCTCGCACGACGGCAACACCCACGGCAGCAACGCCGCCGCCACAAACCACAAAAAAACTCTCCGTATATTCATCTCTTTCTTTTCATTTCCAATCCGACAGCCTGCCTCTCACTGCATGAAACTCCCAAACACCTCCTCCAGACGCTTCGTGCACACGGGACAGAACGGCGCATAGTCGCGCATCATACAGTGCATCGCCGGACGGAAGACCCCCTTGTGGGCATAGCCCGCACCCTCGTACACCCCCAAAGGGCCGCACTCGCTGCTCTTCACACCCTCCGGCTCCGGCGTGGGCACCGCCGTTCCCTCGGGGAGCATCGACTCCCATTTGCTTCCGAAGTCCTTGAGGTTCGTGATGTTGGGTTCAAGCGGCTCATAGTCGCTGATGTGCAGGTTGCCGTAGGCCAGCTCCTCGTCCACATACTCGTCGGCCAGCCCGCCGAAGGCATGGCCGAACTCGTGGGGAAGCACATATTCCGCCATCCGGTGCATCGACGTGACGGCATAGAAATTGTATATCGCCCCGCCGCCGTACGTATCGCTGTTCACCATGACGACGACATAGTCGCACGGCGTCGTACCCAGCATGTCGTGCAGGTGCCACACGTCGAAGGTCATCAGGTAGCGGTCGATGCCGAAGGTGCCGAAGTCGGCATGGACGTCGGCAAAGATGCCGTAGACATTGAAATCCTCCCGGTGGCTCTTGAAAGGCTCCTGGAGGAAGAGGATTTCCTTCATGCGGTAGAGGTCCACACGCAGCTTCGGGTCGGAGAGCGACGGATAGCCCTGCGCCACGATGGCCACGTCCACCTTCTCCGACGGCTTGCCGTGCACCTCGAGGTCCATCGACTGGCCGAGGTGGTAGTTGAAATCCAGCTCCCGCTCCTTCGGGTCGAAGTCCACAACAGTCTGGTCGGCAAACGCATACCTCACCCGACCCTCGACACTGTCCACCGTGGCCACCCTGTGCTGAAGGGCAATCGACACAGCCTTCTTGGGCATGGGCAGCAGCAGCGTCTCCTCGAAGCGGGCCTTCTCCGTGCGCCCCTTCCCGGTGCCTTTGTATTCGCGGAAAAGGTTGCTGTAGCTCTGCGAATAGAGAACCTGGCCGCTCTTCCTGTCGCGCATCTCCACACGGTAGTCGCCATTGTCGAACCTGTCTGTCAGCTGCTTGCGACGGCCGTGCCACTCCGCCGAGCGGTCTATCCACCGGCTCACCCACACCGTGTCGCCCCGCGCGTCGCCATCTCGTGTGCAGTCCAACCGCAACGTGCCGCCAGTGAAATACCTGCTGAATTTCACATCCTGCGCCACAGCCTGCGGCATCGCCAGCGCCATCACTGCCACAGCGCAGATCCACTTCCGTGCCTTCGCCATGCCTCCTTCCCGTCCGAGAACATTCCTTTTCGTTTCTTTCACCTTTCGTTTCGAATTTCCACTCCTATTAACGGCGGAAAAAAACAATTATTGTATCGCCTCACACATAAAAAAAGCACCCCCGGAGCCAAAATTGGAAATCAACAAGTTACAACGGTTTTTCGACACATAACCCTCATTCAATGAGCCAATTGCATCAAAAATAAACTTACAACACACTGATATCCAGCACCATCTCCCTACCAACACCGTATCATCTCCTTACCATCTCCCTACCAACTCCTACCACGGTAGGAGATGACTGGGTGTAGGCAGGGTGTCGGCAGGACGCCCCCACCCCTCGCCCCACCCCACCCACGCCTCGGACACGGCACCGAACCGATGTAAAAAAAGAAAAAAAAGAAAAATTTGGCCAGTCCACACAAGTTTTGTACTTTTGCATCTCGTTTCAACGCGCGATGCCATGATAGTAAAACTATACAACGACAACCCCAATGTGCGGGAAGTGAGACGGATAGGCGACATGCTACGCAACGGCGGCATCGCCGTCCTGCCCACCGACACGCTCTATTGTTTCGCCTGCAGCATGGAACACAAGAAAGCCGCCGAGCAGATTGCGCAGCTCAAGGGCTACAAGCTGAAGCAGGCCAAGTACTCGATGCTCTGCGAGAGCCTGAGCCAGGCGTCGGAGTATGTCCGCGCCATGGACAAAGAGACCTTCGCCCTCCTCAAGTCGGCCCTTCCCGGCCCCTTCACATTCATCATGGAGGCCTCGGGCAGTGTGCCGCGCAACTACCAGAACCCCAACAAGACCATCGGCATACGGGTGCCGGAGAACGACATCGCACGAGCCATCATCGCCGAGGTGGGATGCCCGCTCATCTGCACTTCCGTGCGTCCGCTGGGTGGGGACGACGAACCAGAGAACTACACCGACCCCGACCTCATCCACGACCGCTTCGGATCGAGGGTGGACATCGTCGTCGACGGCGGCATCGCCGATGCCGACCCCTCGACGGTCATCGACTGCTCCGACGGCATCCAGCTTGTCCGCCAAGGCAAAGGACGGGTGGAGACCGGCAGTTGAGAAATCCTGTGAATTCTGCCGGAGAAAGAAAAAAGAAGTCTGTCGGAGCAAAAAGACAAAAAAAACAATGAAGATAACAATCAATCACAACGGCGGGTTCTACACCGGACGCGGCGGATGCCTCACGAGGCTCATGCTGCTCTGCATCGCCGTCATGGTGGGGGCATGGCTGTTGCCGGGCGTGGAGGTAAGCTCATTCTGGGCGGTGTTCCTCACCGCCGTGGCCATCTCCCTGCTCAACAATATCATACGCCCCATCCTCGTGGTCATCACCCTGCCGGTGACAGCCGTCACGCTGGGCCTCTTCCTCTTCGTCATCAACGCCATCATCATCCTCATGGCCTCGGCACTGGTGAGCGGCTTCCACGTGGAGAACTTCGGCTCTGCGCTGCTTTTCAGCCTGGTGCTCATGGCGGTGAACTACCTGCTGGAGCTGCCCAACAAATACCTCGACCGCAAGCCCCTCGGGCAACAGTCCCGCAACGACGGCGACGACGACACCGACGACGAGGGCTTCACCCCCTACGAAGAAATCAAAGATTAACAAAGCATGAAACAGATAACCCAAGCTGCCGAGCTGCAGCAAGCCGTGGCAGAAGCCAGACAACAGAACCTCGAGATAGGCCTCGTGCCCACCATGGGTGCCCTCCACGAGGGACACCTCTCGCTCATCGAGCGCGCCCTGAAGGAGAACGACGTCGTCGTGGTCTCCCTCTTCGTCAACCCCATCCAGTTCAACAACAAGGAGGACCTGGAGAAATACCCCCGCACCATCGAGGCCGACCTCGACCTCATCGGCCATCTGGAGACGCGCCTCCGTGGCGAGGCCAAGGCCACGCAGCTGCTGGCTTTCACGCCCACCGTGGAGGAGATGTACCCCCAGGGCGAACCCACAGAGGTCTACCACTTCGGCCCGGTGGAGGAGGTGATGGAAGGGCCGCGCCGTCCGGGCCACTTCAGCGGTGTGGCCGTGGTGGTGCGCCGCCTCTTCGACCTGGCACAGCCCCACCGCGCCTACTTCGGCGAGAAGGACTACCAGCAGATTGCCGTCATCCGCGCCCTGCTGGAGCAAATCAAGTATCCCATCGAGCTTGTCCCCTGCCCCATCGTGCGCGCCGACGACGGTCTGGCCCTCAGCAGCCGCAACATGCGCCTCTCCCCTGCCGCCCGCGCCATTGCCCCTGCCATCAACGCCACCCTGGAGCAGGCCGCCGAGATGGCCGAATACGAGGATGTGGACGATGTAAAGGAGTGGGTACTCGACACGCTGGCCTCGTTCCACGAGGTGAACCCCGCGCTCTGCCCCGACGCGCTGAAGTTCGAACCCGAATACTTCGAGATTGTCGACGCCCGCACCCTCCAGCCTGTCGAAAGCTGGGAGGCCGCCGGCGACCTCGGCGCCGTAGGCTGCATCGCCGTCTGGCTCGACGGCGTGAGGCTCATCGACATCGTGAAATTCTAAAAAAAGCCTATGAAATCGTCCATCCACGGAAAGAGCATCTGCAAACAGCTGAAAGCAGTGCGCCGGCGCATTGCAGAAGAAAACAACATCCCGTTCCAGCAGCGGGAGTGCACCCACGAAGGCCCTTGCCAAGGTACCTGTCCGAGCTGCGAGGCCGAGGTGCAATACCTGGAGCAGACACTTGCGGAACGCCTGCGGCTGGGCAAGGTGGCCACGGTGGCCGGCCTGGGCCTGTCGCTGACGGCCTGCGGCCACGGCGGTCCGC
>JAFVAM010000050.1 GCA_017480525.1 Bacteroidales bacterium
AGCTTGTGGCTGAGGTGTTCGAAGATGGCGTTGGCCAGGCCGAGGTTGCCTTCGGCGTTCTCGAAGTCGATGGGGTTCACCTTGTGGGGCATGGCACTGGAACCCACTTCGCCAGCCTTGATGCGCTGCTTGAAATATTCCATGGAGACATAGGTCCAGACGTCGCGGCAGAGGTCGATAAGGATGACGTTGATGCGCTTGCATGCGTCGAACCAGGCGGCCATCATGTCGTAGTTCTCAATCTGGGTGGTGAGCTGCTGGCGCTGGAGGCCGAGATGGTTGGCCACGAAGTCGTTGCCGAAGGCGCGCCAGTCGACGGTGGGGAAGGCGGCGAGATGGGCGTTGAAGTTGCCCGTGGCACCGCCGAACTTGGCGGTGAAGGGGATGCGCTCCAGCTCGTCGAGCTGGCGGCGGAGGCGGTAGGCGAAGACGCCCCACTCTTTGCCCAAGGTGGTGGGCGAGGCGGGCTGTCCGTGGGTGTGGGCCAGCATGGGGATGTCCTTCCACTCCTCGGCACGGGCGTCGAGGATGGCCAGGATGTTGCGGTAGGCGGGGAGAAGCACCTCGTCGTGGCACTCTTTCATGGAGAGGGGCACGGAGGTGTTGTTGATGTCCTGCGAGGTGAGGCCGAAATGGATGAACTCCTTGAGGTCGGCGAGGCCCAGCTGGTCGAACTTGCCCTTGAGGAAGTATTCCACAGCCTTGACGTCGTGGTTGGTGGTCTTCTCGATGTCCTTGATGGCCTGGGCGTCGGCCTCGGAGAAGAGTCGGTAGATGTCGCGCAGTACCTCGGCCTTGGCGGCGACAGTGGCGAGGGCAGGACGCTCGTCCTTCAGACGTTCGGCGAGGGCGATGAAATACTCCACCTCGACACGGACACGGTATTTTATCAGCGCGCCCTCGGAGAAATAGCTGGCGAGAGGCTCGCACTTGGAACGATAGCGCCCGTCGATGGGCGAAACGGCATTGAGACTGTTCATGGTATGTTGTATGTCTTTTTTTTACTTTCTGATTTTGTGAATCATTACAATAACGCATCGGCCGACACTTTATTGCGTCGGCCGACAAACAAATTTTGAAAGAGACCAAGGCGGGCAGAACGGCGAAAACGGTGTCCTGTCGTTCACCCGTTGCCAGGATTTGGCGGAACACAGCCGTCCAGTATTCTGGCACTTGCTGATGGGGGCGCGCCCGGCCTCGCCATAGTCACCCCTAAGACAGATTGATACCCAGAAACGACTGCAGGGCGCTGCGGTCGGTATCGGAGGCGCCGAGGGCAGTGGCCTGGGCCATCTCCTCATCGGCCGAGGGACTTATGTTGAGGAACTTGCGCTCGAAATAGTCCTGCTTGATGTAGGCCAGCAGCAGATAGTGGATGGCCTTGGGTTCAATCATGTTGGCGGCGGCAAGATATTCGAGAGCCTTGTCGATGTCGGTACGCTGAGCGAGGAAAGGCTTCTTGCCGCGCAGGAGGCAGATGGATGCCATGAAGTAAGGCTCGGAAGAGGAATAGTTGGCATCGATGGCCTTTTCGAAAAGGGGCATGGCCTTGTCGTAGAGGCGGAGCTTGAGGAAGCACATGGCGGCATAGCCTGCGGCTTCCTGGTTGGAGGGGTCGGCGGCAAGGGCTTTGTTGTAGCCTTGCAGGTATTTGTTCACGAGGGGCAGCGCCATGTCGGCGAGGCTGGCGCTGCTGACACTGACGGGCTGGTTGCACTGAGGGCACACCTTGGTGTCGGGTTCCAGGGGTTTGTCGCAACAGGGACAAAGATAGACAGAGGCTTGTGACATAACGATAAACGATTGTATTGTTGTTGGGTTACACTATATGTAGAGTTTAACGGAATGGTATCTGTTGTGGGGGAACGGCGGCTACCGAGCCTGCACGGCGGCGTTGCGGAGGCGGACAAGGCCGTCGATTTCGGCACAGAGGGTCTGCACGGACGTTTTGTCTGCCTCCATGCAGGCCTGCTCGAGGTCCGGCAGGCGAGCCATGAGCTTCTCCTCGATGGGAGCAGCGGCAACGGAGGAATGCAGCGGGCTGGAAGCCACAAGGTCAGCCAGCTGGCTCACGCGGCGCTGCATGTCGCGGTCGGCACACACGGCGGCGATGCCGCGCAGACGCTGCGAGGCATCCTTCACATAGACCAGCTCGCGCTCGTGGCGCTCCTGCTGCTCGGCGGTGTCGGCGTTGACGGCGATGTTGGCCACAAGATAGATCAGCAGAGCAGCGACGAGGGGCGTGTTGATGAGCCATGTCTTCGCCATGCTCACCGGCGTTCCCGGCCAGGGCAGGAAGCCCTCTTCCGGCGAGGTCTCATACTTTTGGAAGAGCTGCACCATATCGCTGTTGAGCGACACGAGAATGAGGCATACGTTGACGACAAGCGTGACGGCAAAAAACAGCCCGGTGCCAAGATAGAGGGTGCGACGGGTGTCGGCCACGGCGCTATGGCGCCGCCCCTCGAAGGCAGGAGTGCAGAAGAGCAGCAAGAGGGCGAAATGGATGAAACCATAACTCACCCACACCGAAGGCGCCACCACGGCGATGCCGGAGAGGAGGGTGAAGAAGCAGACATTGAACATCGCTACCAAGACGACGACAACAACAAACCAAGGTACCCAGTGCTTCATAATTCTACAAGGTGTTTAATATTTCTTTCTTTTTTTCCTCGAAGTCGGCGGCCGAAATAAGGCCCATGTCGAGCATCTGTTTGAGTTTCTGCAGTTTGGCCATAGGATCGTCGGCAGTAGGCTGCTGGGGTGCTGCGGGCTGCTGTGCGGGCCATCCGCCCATCATGCCGCCACCGCCCATGCCGTTCATCATGCCGCCCATCATGCCCATGGCACCGATGCCCATGCCCACACCCATGCCTGCCGCAGCCATACCGCCACCGCCGGGGTTGCTGGAGAGGTTCTTCATAACGTCCACCTGCTGTTGGGCCTGCCATGCGGGGTTGACCTGCGCACCCTGCATCACGTCCATGGCCATGCGCTGACGGATGGCTTTCTCCATCTCCGGGTCGGCGGCCTCTATCTTGAGGTGGGCCACCGAGAAGGCCTCGAGCTGGAGGCCGTAGTCGTTGATGATGGGAGCCAGGAGAGGCTCTATCAGGGAGGCTATCTCGGCTCTGTGGCCGCTGGCCAGTGCAAAGACGGCCTTGCCAGTCTCCACCTTCAGGCGGTCGATGGCGTTGCTGATAGAGTCGCTGATGTGCTGGAGGAACTGGTTGGCGAAATAGAGGTTGAGGTCGTCGGTGGAGGTCAGCGCTACATTGGCACCGATGAGCTTGGAGAGCAGCAGCGAAGGGTTGGTGACGTTCACCTTGTAGGATCCGTAGCCTTTGATGCGCAGCTCCTGATAGGTGGGGTCGAAATACTGTATCGGGTTCTGTGTGCCCCAGTTGATTTCCTTGCTGGGGGACATGCGGACAAAATAGACCACACAGTTGAAGGCCGACACGCCGCCGGAGAAGGCGTTGCGCAGGCGGCTGACGAAAGGGTAGTTCTGCGTGGAGAGTTTGTAGGTGCCATTGGTGAAGACCTGTTCGATGTTGCCACCTTTGACGAAGATGGCAACATCGCCGGGCATAACGACGAGGGTGGAGTTGGTGTTGAAATCCTCTTCGGGCTGACGCCACACCAGGAGGTCCTCGGGGCCGCTGTCCTTGATGACGTCTACCCAATGTTTCTTGCCGCCCACGTAGGCTTCCTCATTGGCGTTGCGATTATTGAATAGTCCCATATCTGTTGTCTGTTTTTTTATCGTTATTGTTTTATGTTTCCTTTTCTCCCGACGGTTCAGGGCCAATCCTCGCGGTAGCTGTCGCCCTTGCAGGTGTGGAGGAGGCGGTGGAGGGTCATGGCGCAGCCCTTCAGGGAACCGTGGCGTTCCATGGCGAGGAGGCAGTATTCGGAACAGGTGGGCATGAGAAGGCAGTTGCGGCGCATGTCGTCGGGGGCATAGCGCTGATAGAGCCTCACGAGGCTTGCCACGAGGGGGCGCAGCGAGAGGAGAACCACCAGCAGCGAAGCCACGAAGAGGGAGGGCCAGAGGCTCCAGCGACCACCCAGCAGAGCGTGGAGTCCATAGCCAGCGCCGAAAGACACAGCCGCCACGGCACAAAAGACAAGCGCCAGCTGCAGCAGGGCGTGGCGCGGTCTCACCAGCGGATGGTGCAACACATAGTGGCGCACGGCATCCTCGTCGTGGGGACCCTCTTGTTGCATAAGGGCGAGATCGACCTTGACCTCGCCCCATGTATTCCCTCGTATTGCCACAAATCAGGAGTTCTTCTTCTCGCGAAGTTTCGACCTAAGACCCTGAATCTGGCGCTCGGTCTCGGCATTGCTCTCCATGGCACAGCTGCGCGTCACGCCCATGGCACTGATGAAGAACGAGTCGGCCACGACGGGACGGCGCGAGTATCTGCCGAGGCAGCCCTTGCCCAGCCAGAGTTTCTCCACAACACGGGTGGTATGCTCGAAGTTGGTGATGTCCTTGTAGAAGTACTCGTCGGTGGTCTCCTTGGTGTTGCCGTTGGTGGGGCTGAAAGTCATGCTGTAGAAGTAGACCTGCTCGCTGCCGCAGAAGACCCACGTGAACTGGTAGTCGGAGGCATGCCACTTGTCGTCCTTGCCATAGCGGAGGAACACGCTGTTCTCATAGTCGTAGCCGTGGACAAGCAACGGTTTCACTTCGTTCACCATCGACTCGTCGATGCAGAGCTTCTTCAGCGCGCGCTGCTTGTCGCCATACTTCTCGAACAGGCTCTTGACCATGGCGTCGTATTCCTCGTCCGACAGCTTGGAGAGCGAGGCCAGGCAGCCCGTGGCGGTGAAATACTTGATGGCTTTTTTCTGCTCCGATGTGCGGGCACGCAACATGGTGGCCGGAGTCTCTGTCACCTCGGTTAGCTTCTTCGAACCCTTACGACCAACTATGTAATTCCAAACAAAATAGACTACCGCAAGGGCAATCAAAATCCAAATAATACCCATAATGTTGTATAAGTTTTTGTTTTACACCTCTTTCGGCTTCGGTGTTCTTGCCATAAACGATGGTGCAAAATTACGGACATTTCGGTACACAAAAAAGACACCGACGTGACAGAACACTGCACATCGGCGTGAAAAAACTCTTCACTCGGGGAGGACCGTCAGCCTGCCATCGTCATACAAGAGCTTGAAAACATGCTGTGTAGATGGCGGCGAGAGGGGGGGTATTTTCGCAATCCTGATAGACCTTGCGGATGAAGTCGTATTCCAAGGCCTCGGAGATGAGGATAAGCCGGTCGATGTCGATGCTTTTGCGGGAGAAGATGTCGTAGATGTTGCGGCGGTGGCAGCAGATGCGGTCGGCGAACATGGTGACCGACATGCCGCGCTCGCGCAACACACGTTCTATCTCTTTGCCAATGTGCACATCCTTGCGGGCTATCATGGTTTGTGGGATTTTTCGATGGTTGCGGGGCTTTTTTCTTCTGCGTCAGAGGGTCTTGTTCAGGAAGTCGTATCTTTCCAGCACCTTCTCCACCTTGCGGTCGTGGGAGAGGTCGACGAGGGCCTGGGCATACATGGTGTTGTGGGTGTCGGTGCCCATGAACTCCACCCATCCGGCCTCGAGCATACGGTAGGCGCGCTTCTTGGCATCCTCGCCATAGAAGCCTCCGAGGGAGAGGACGTTGATTTGGAAATAGACACCTTGGTTTTTGAGCTGTTCCATGCGCGAGCCGAGGACGTTGAGGTAGGGGTAGCGCTCGGGGTGGGCCAGGATGACCTCATAGCCTTTCATCTGCATGTCGAAAATGAGTTCGTCACAGCCCATCATCTGCTGGTGGAGGGAGAACTCGACGAGGACATACTTGTCGGCCACTTTGAGGAAGCGGGGGTTGTCGAGGCGAGGTTTGAAGCCGGTGTCAATGCGGTATTCGCCGCCCACACCAGCCAGCTCAATCTCGATGCCGGCTTCGATGGCCTGCCTCTTCATCTCCTCGTAGCGGCGAAGAATGTCGTCCTCCCGATTGGGGAAGCGGGGCACACAGAAATGGGGAGTGATGAACACTTTGTTGTAGCCCACGGCCTTGAGGGTGTTGAGGCACTCCACGCTCTCCTCGATGCACTTGGAGCCGTCGTCGACCTTGGGGACGAGGTGGCAGTGCATGTCGGTGCCGAGGGCGGCGAAGATGGGGCGGGGTTCGTATTTGCGTTTGAAGAAACTGAACATGTTGTCTTTGTTTGTTAGTAAAAGGTTAGCCTTGGTTCTATCTGTTGAATGTATGTGTGTGTGTCTGTCTATTCTTTCACAGCTATTCCACGCGGCGTATCTCGGCGCCGAGCTTGGCGAGGCGCTGGTCGATGCGCTGATAGCCGCGGTCAATCTGCTCGATGTTGTCGATGCGGCTCTTGCCGTCGGCGCTGAGGGCGGCGATGAGCAGGGCCACACCGGCGCGGATGTCGGGCGAAGCCATGCGCACACCGCGCAGCTTATGCTCGCGGTCGAGACCTATCACCGTGGCACGGTGGGGGTCGCAGAGGATAATCTGCGCTCCCATGTCGATGAGTTTGTCGACGAAGAAGAGGCGGCTCTCGAACATCTTCTGGTGGATGAGCACACTGCCCTTGGCCTGTGTGGCCACGACGAGGGCTATGGAGATGAGGTCGGGGGTGAATCCCGGCCAGGGGGCATCGGCAACGGTCATGATGGAGCCGTCCATGAAGCGCTCGATCTCGTAGTGCTCCTGGGCAGGGACATAGAGGTCGTCGCCTTTCTGCCACACCTCGATGCCGAGGCGACGGAACACCTGAGGGATGAGTCCGAGATGCTGCACCTGGGCATTCTTGATGATGAGGTCGCCCTGTGTCATGGCGGCCATGCCGATGAAGGAACCCACCTCGATCATGTCGGGCAGGAGACGGTGGTCGCAGCCGTGGAGTTCGCGGACACCGCGGATGGTCAGCAGGTTGCTCCCCACGCCGCTGATTTTGGCCCCCATGCTGTTGAGCATGTGGCAAAGCTGGTAGACGTAAGGCTCGCAGGCGGCATTCATGATAGTAGTGGTGCCACGGGCGAGGACAGCGGTCATGATGATGTTGGCCGTGCCGGTGACGGAGGCCTCGTCGAGGAGCATGTAGCAGCCCTTGAGTTTTTTGGCGCGGACGAGGTAGGCGTTGCGCTTGTACTCCACCTCGGCACCGAGGCGTTCCATGCCGATGAAGTGGGTGTCGAGGCGGCGGCGGCCTATTTTGTCGCCCCCGGGCTGGGGAACCACAGCCTGTCCGAAGCGGCTCAACAGGGGTCCCACGAGCATGATGCTTCCGCGCAGAGCGCCGGCCTGCTCGCGGAACTGCTGGCTTTGGAGCACCTCGAGGTTCACCTGGTCGGCCTGGAACTCGAAGGTGCGACCACTCTCGCAGGCCGAGGGCACATCCTCGCGAACACTCACGCCGAGAAGCTTCAGAAGGTCGATGAGTTTGTTGACATCGCGGATGTCGGGCACATGTTCTATGCGCACCTTCTCCGACGTCAGAAGCACGGCGCACAACACCTGCAGAGCCTCGTTCTTGGCACCCTGCGGCACTATCTCGCCACGCAACTTGTGGCCTCCCGTAATCTCAAAACTGCTCATGGCTACTGTTGCTGTTTTTTCTTCTTTTTCTTCTTTTTCTTCTCTCCGGCCTCTTTCTTGGCTACCACGGCGGCCATGGCGTCGAGATAGATTTTAGAGTCGCGGAACTGGAAGTCGGGCGACAGCGACACACGCCCATCGGATAGTTCCGAGAGTTGCTCGCGGATGAGGTCGTTGTCCACAGAGTCGCGGTTCCACTGCAGGTATTGGCGCTTCATAGTGTGGGCTATCTGTTGCGTGAGGACACTCTTCTCATCGCCCTCCGGCATCTCGGCCACAGCGCGGATCATGTCCTCCAGCGCGCGGCCATAGTGGCGATAGCGTATCTTGCTGTCTCTATGGCCTATGGCCTTGGGCTTCATCTCTTCGCCTTCCATGCGGTTGACGGGATAAGGGCAGTCCACATCGAGCGCGTAGTCGGCCATCAGCATCAGGTGGTCCCAGAGGATGTGGCGGTAGTCGGTGCGTTCCTTCACCTTGGGGTTCACCAAGGCCATGGTTTCCACAATGACATGCGCCATCTGCGTCCGCTCCTCGCGGTCGGCAATAGTCTTGGCGTAATCTATCATCTTTGCCACGTTACGCCCGTAGTCAGTGATTTTCAGTTGTTCCCGTTGAGTGTTATATTCCATTTGGACAGTGTTGGTCTCAATTTCCGTTTTTCAATTCCTGTTTTTTTCTCTCTTCTTCATTCCGTGGGTCGATGCTTGCGGCAGCCTTCATCCCCACCCTCTCTCAAAACCGCCACGGCTCTCTGTAGAGTTCCATCGCGGGATACCTCCATCCATAGTAGGGATGTCCGAGTATTCCCAAAGCATCGTTGCCGTAGTGGTCGTGGACGATGTGGAAGTGCATCTCAAGCATCGAGGTCTCGCTGAGTTCGTAGGCACAGCCGCCGCTGAAGGTGGTGACCCCCACAGGGAGCGACGCACGCCAGGGACTCCAGAGGGGTTCATGCCAGCCATCGGTGTGCGACAGGGAAGCCCATAGCGTCAGGCGGTCGTTGACGCGGTATTCCGCCGCGACAGCCAAGGAAACCATCTGTGTGCCGCGGCGAACGGGCATCAGGCTCCGTGAGCCGCCCTGCAGCTCGTAGCTGTCGAGCAGCGACCCCACGGCAGCGAAGCCGCCGCGCAGCGTCAGGCGGTCGCTGGCGCGAAAAGCCACGCGGGGCATCGCCCACAGGTAGGCGTCGCCATGGCCGCCAACGGTGGCCACGGTGGTGCCCGCCGAGAAGTGGAAGTCCCATGCGCTGGCGCCGCTGTCGGCCCCCACACTCCAGGTCCCCGCTTCCGGGCGGTCGCTCCAGGTGTCGACCTCGGCAGCCGGACACCACTGCGCCCTCACGCTGAAAGTCAACGCCATAACCACAATTGCGATGAATGCCTTTTTACACATAACAAACCTTTAACGCGATTGTTGTCATTATATTGTACCACACACAAATATTTTTCTCCCCTCCCCTTTTTTTTATATCTCCATCAGTTTGAGGAAGGCCGAGGGAACGGGGGTCTCGAAGCGCAGGCGGCGACCGGTGACGGGGTGGGTGAAACAGAGGCGGAAGGCGTGGAGGCAGAGGCGGTTGACGGGCGAGAGGTCGTCCTTGTATCCATACATGGGGTCGTGGACCACGGGGTGCTGCAGGTCGCGCAGATGGACGCGGATCTGGTTGCGGCGGCCGGTGTCGAGCTTGAGTTCCACGAGGCTGTAGCGTCGAGAGGTCTGGCGCACCTCATAGTGGGTCACCGCCAGCTTGCCGCCGTTGTCGGTCGGCGAAGAAAGGACGCAGAACTCGCCGTCGGTGAACCAGCTCCTCACCTCCCCTTTCGGGGGGTCGATGTGTCCCCAGGCCACGGCCACATAGCGGCGGTCGGTGACGATGCCTTTCCAGTCCTCCTCAAACTTGCGGCTCACCTCCTTGCTTTTTCCGACGAGCATGAGGCCCGAGGTGTCGCGGTCCAGCCGGTGGACGACATGGGCGTGGCATTTCTGGCGCGTGGCACCGAGATACTGGTTGAGGACGCTGATGACGGTCTTGTCGTTGGGGTTCTTGCTGTAGGAGAGCAGGCCCTCGTGCTTGTTGACAACGAGGAGGTGCTGGTCCTCGAAGACGATGTCGAGGTCGCGCGGACGCAGGCGGTCCTGGGCGGTGGCCTTCTCGATGCTCACCTTCATGCCCCGCTGCAGGGGAAAGTTGAACTGCGAGGTGCGGCGTCCGTTGACGAAGACGTTGTGTGCCAGCAGCTCCTTGACGCGGCTCTTCGATGTCTCGGGCATCTGGCTGAAAAGGAACGGCAGCAACTCCTGCGGCTCCTGCACGGTGTATTCTTGCTTCTTCATGCTTGCATCTTTTTTCCCACATGAACGCCAGACGGCACAATTTATTGCCTCACCGCAGCAGCAGGGTTGGCAGGAGGGCAGTCCTCGACGACCGATGTCCTCGGAGCGGTACAGGCCCGGCGGAGCGAGGTGGGGGTATGAGGATGAGATCTCTCGTCTTTCCGTTTTTTCAGTCTGCCAAAACAACGCAAATCATACCAATCGGACAAGTTTTTTCTCGGCCAAAGGAAAAAAGTCGTATCTTTGCATCGTCGTTCCGTTCCCCGTAGCCGACGAAAAGACGGGCTGGGGGTGGGCGACAGGACATAATGAAAGACGTTGAGTTTCAGCGTTTCTATCTGCGCATATAGAACTTCGCAACTTCTAAACCTGATAGCATGATAGGATGCAATGGCTGAACGTCCACTGGCGAGGTATATACGTGTTTTCTGTGCATAGTATATGGCTCAGCGTGGGCTACGGCATTGCTTATCACTATCAGGGGCAATGCGAAGGCCTTATATGCGGGATAAGCGATGATCACACTTAACCCGCGCTCTTTTTTTGTGTCTTGACAGAAACGGGAAAACAAACTCAAAAAAAGTCATGACAAAAAGAAAATACACCATGAAAAGCCTCGCCTCCCTGCTGCTCATCCTGCTGGGCGGCACCGCAACCGCTGCGGCACAAGCCCCTGACACCTGGTACTCCCTGTCCACCAGCCGCACCGGCGACACCGTGCGCCTCAACGACCTCGAACCCCACACCTGGAGCTACTACACCACCGAGAGCCCCATCCACAGCCTCAACCCCGTGGACGTGCGCATTGCCTACTATGGAAACGGAACAAATACGGTGGCTACCTCCAACAATCCAGACCCAGGCAACACTTTCACAGCCTCGACCAACAACACTGTGAAGGTGGGCAACGACGCTTCAGAGAAAATCTTCGTATACTACAAGACTCTGGAACGCGCCGACGGCGACGGCAGCGGCACCGGTCGCTGCCCCTACCGTACCATTGCCAACCCCTTCAGTGTACGCCCCACCTACGGAACAGACAACACCACAAAATGGCGCGGCTTCTACAAATGGCGGCTGAAGAGCGCTCCCACAGGTGGCAACGTCTACAACGCTGCCGGTACCAAACTCGTCGCAAACAGCACGGTCGATGCCGAAGAAGAACTCTCATTCGAACTCTCCGGCACCAACAAATACATGAACGTGGAATTCGAGGCACTCTGGGCACGGGCCTACGTGAACCCCTCCTCAAACCAGGTCAGCAACGTGGAGCGTCAGTTTCGTGTGCTGACAACAAATAACCTTACGAGTGCAGTTGGCTATCCTGCCACTGTCTCTAACTGCTACCCGGACGGGACAAACAGCGGGGACTACACTGTAAATTTTAACACTAATGGTAGAACTACGTATACATGCTCCTACGATACCAAATTTGAATACGTCAACCTCAGAATACGCAATCTGGACGGGAACGGGATAAACCTGACGATAGGGCGTGGCGTCACCTCTACAGACAACCGAAATGTTTATGGAATCAACAGCGGCTATTCCGCAAGCAATGTCAACACCTACGGCAATCTGGAATTCTCCCTGCGTATAGAGTCAGGCAACTATGGAAACTTGTATGTTTTAGGTAACAGCACCAACTACCGTGATTTCTATGGCACACCTACCATAAGGTGTACGCTTGGCTGCGACTACGACAGAGCTTATAGCAACACCGCGAACGACAACAGCAAGCTGACAATTGCAACAGGCAATCAATACTATAACATTTACGGCGCTTCCGGTGCAAGATTTCCTTCCGCCGTCAACAAAAACCACCTTATGCTGGAATGGGTGATTAAAAGCGGAACCTTTAGCCGCACCGATCCAGGGACGGCTACAGCTGATCGAAGTATATACTTTGGTTGTCCAGGAGAACCTCAATATGTCGGCAAAAGACGTCTAACTCTCGAAGGAGGGAGTGTGGCGAATATTGCCGGTTCTCTCAATCACTCTGATGCAAGAACAGGTGGTAACAGCGGATACAACTACAATTCAACCTACACCGACTCAAGCGTCAACGATATGGTGAAAATCCGCGTCAGGGGCAACGCCATTGTGCGTGGCAGCATCTATGGTGCGGCGGAATTTGCCGGTGCCGCAGGAGGTAGGCATTTCGTTTTCACAGGTGGAACCACAAAAGGATGGATTGCTGGAGGATGCAATGGTTCTCAGACCAATGGCGGTGAACTCTATGGCAACACTTTCATCTACTTTGGCGGCAAAGCAAAATGCAACAGCGGAGGCAGCACGACGACCATCAACTCGTCGACCGGTGGCAACATTTTCGGCGCCGGCAGCGGCATCACCGGCGGCGCCACTGTGGGCCAGGTGAGCCATTCCACTATCGTCATTGCCGACGACTGCGAGGTGGAGCGCAACGTTTACGGCGGCGGCAACTACGGCTACGTCAACGCCGGCACAGGCCATGGGTCGGACATCTACATCCTTGGCGGCACTGTGACGGGCAAGGTCTTCGGCGGCAGCAACCAGCAGCAGGGACAGATTGTGAACATCACGATGAAAGGCGGCAAGGTGATAGGCGGTGTCTATGGCGGCAGCAACGAGAAAGGCACCGTGGCTGGACCCGTCACCATCAGCATCGACGGCGGCACCGTGGGAGCTTCGGGCATCGACCCCGAAACCAGCGAGGAAGGCCATGTCTTCGGCTGCGGCTATGGTACGGGTACCGAGGTCAGCGGCAAGGTGAGCGTCACCATCGGTGCCGCTGGAGCAACGGCACACTCCGACAGCCCACTCATCAACGGCAATGTCTACTGCGGCGGTCACAATGCCGCTCATACCGTGGCTGCCGGCGACAACACATTCACCCTGACGGGTCAGAACGGCATGGTGATGGGTAGCGTCTTCGGCGGCGGTAAAGGAGAGACCGCCGTCATCCACGGCGACACCCACGTGCTACTGAAAGGCCACATCAATGTGAAGACCGATGTCTTCGGCGGAGGCCACAAAGGCAATGTCACCGGCTTCACCCACGTAAAAATCACCGACTGAAAAAAATTCTTTCCTCTCACGCCCTCTTCGGCAGGCAAAAAGCTTTCCGAAGGGGGCTTTCCCTTTGTTTCAATGTTCCACGTGAAACATTGAAATCAGCAGGTTATCAACAATTCGGGCCGTAGATATCAACAGCCTCGCAGGGGGATTGCATGCCTAATCGACAAATGCGGCAAGAATCGTTTTTTTTTGAAAATTCTTCACTTGATGATGCCCAGCTGCTTGCTCATCTCCAGCATGCGGACGATGGGGCGCTTGGCTTTCTCTATCATCTCGTCGCTCATGACAATCTCCGGCTGCTCATCGCGCAGGCACTTGTAGAGTTTTTCCAAGGTGTTGAGCTTCATGTAGGCGCAGTCGTCGCAGGCGCAGCTTTTGTCGTCGCGCAGGGTGATGAACTCCTTGTCGGGATTTTCTTTCTTCATCTCGTAAAGGATGCCCGTCTCCGTGGCCACGATGAATCGCTTCTTGTCCGATGCCTTTATATAGTTGAGCATGGCCTTGGTGGAACCCACGAAGTCGGCCACTCTGAGAAGGGCGGCGTTGCACTCGGGGTGAGCCACCACCGGCGCATCGGGGTATTCGGCCTTGAGCTTGAGGATGGCCTCGGCCTGCATGGCGTCGTGCACCATGCACACGCCGTCCCACAGCAGCATCTGCAGCCCGGTGACCTGGTTGATATAGCCACCCAGGTTCTTGTCGGGCGCAAAGATGATCTTCTGGTCCGCGGGAAGGGAACGCACCAGCTTCTCGGCGTTGCCGGAGGTGCAAATAAGGTCGCTGAGGGCCTTGATTTCGGCGGAACAGTTGACATAGCTTATCACCATGTGGTCGGGATGCGCAGCCTTGAACTTGGCGAAGTCGTCGGCCTTGCAGCTCTCGGCCAGCGAGCAGGAAGCCTCCATGTCGGGCAGGAGCACCTTGCGATGTGGATTGAGAATCTTGGCCGTCTCGGCCATGAAGTGGACACCGCAGAAAACGATGATGTCCGCCGTGGCTTCTTGGGCGCGCTGCGCCAGGGCCAGGCTGTCGCCTATGTAGTCCGACAGTTCCTGTATCTCGTGGCGCTGGTAGTAGTGGCCGAGGATGACGGCGTTCTTTTCCTTTTTCAGTCGCAGTATTTCCTGCTTTAATTCTTCGTTGCTCATGATGATTATTTGTTCTCTTTTTGTGGTTCCTTTCGGGGTGCAAAATTACGAAAAAAAACTCAATTCCTCACAAATAAGCATAAACTGCTGATTAACAACCTACCATGTACTTACCAACTCCCTACCAACTCCTACCCAAGTCCTACCATGGTAGGACTTGGTAGGGGGATGACAGGGTCTTGGCAGGGGGTTCGTGGGGCATGGATGGCTACCTTTCTTCCATTTTCAACCATCCATTAAAAAAAAGAATAAATTCATTTAAATTTTTTTATTTTGATTTTTATGGTTGTTAATTTGGTTGATAAGTGGGCTAACGGTCTTTGCTGTTGTTTTCTTTTCATTGTTTTTTCCACAGGTTTTCCACAGGTTAATGTGCTGGTGCAAAGGTTTATGATGTTGTAATCAACTGTTTGTTGAAAACAGGTGGGAACAGGTTTTTGTTGAAAAGGCGATGTGCATTTAGCGAGGTGTAAAACTGTTGAAAAAAAGGAGGAAAACTCACCATTTATCAACAATCTTTCTTTTCCCGGTTTTTATGAACATTGATGTTGACAGCTTGTCAAGGGGCTTTCAACCATCGCGTGTTGATAATTCGATTGATGTTGATTATCTTCTGTTTAGCGATGAGGGTAATAAAAGTGTTGAAAAGTTGTGATGGCTCATTATGAAAGAGTTCCGTTTTTGTCGTAATTTTGCAGTCGGAAAAAAGTTATAAACAACTACCTTTTTATGAAAGAAACAATCCCTATAGCCTGCGACCATGCAGGATACGAGCTGAAGCTGAAAGTCATCGCCCACCTAAAAGAGCGTGATTTTGATGTAAAGGACTGTGGCACTGACAGCACCGAGAGTTGCGACTATCCCGACTATGCCCACCGTGTGGGGTCGGCGCTGAACCGTGGCGAGTACCGTCGCGGCATTGTCATCTGCGGAAGCGGCAACGGTGTGCAGATGACCGTCAACAAATACCCCGACGTGCGTTGCGCCCTCTGCTGGTCGCCGGAGATTGCCCACCTGGGCCGTCAGCACAACGACTGCAACTGCATCTCCATGCCTGCCCGATTCATCGATGAGGAAACGGCCATGCAGATTGTGGACGAGTTTCTGGACACCCCGTTCGAAGGCGGTCGCCATCAGCGCAGGGTGGAGAAAATCAACAAGATAATGGTATGAGCGACGAGATGTTGGCCAGGGTCTTTGCGTGCATCGACAACACAACGCTCAACGCTACCGACAACAACGCGTCGGTGGAAGAATTCTGCCGTCGCACCAAGAACCTGACAATCAACTCCGACCACTCCACGCTCAGCGTTGCCGCTGTCTGTGTCTATCCGCGTTTTGTAGGTGTGGCGTCGAAGGTGCTGGCGGGTAGTGGCATCAAGGTAGCCTCGGTGGCCGGTGCCTTCCCCCATGGACAGTTGCCGCTGGAGTTGAAGGTGGCCGAAGTGCAGTATGCTGTGGCTCAGGGGGCCGACGAGGTGGACGTGGTGTTGAGCCGCGGAGCCTTGCTGGCCGGCGAGAGGGACACCGTGGTGCGGGAGGTTCAGGCCATGAAAGAAGCCTGTCAGGGACGCACATTGAAGGTTATTCTCGAAACAGGAGAACTCCCCTCCCCCACCCTCATCGCCGACGCTGCCCAGCTGGCCATCGACGGCGGTGCCGACTTCATCAAGACCTCCACCGGCAAGATTGCCGTCGGCGCCACACTCGAAGCCGCAGAAACGATGCTCCGTGTGGTGCAGGAAAATGCAAAAAAAAGGGCAAGAAAAGTCGGTTTCAAGGCTGCCGGAGGCATCCGCCTTCCCGAAGAGGCTCTTCGCTATGCCCGCTTGGCCCAACAGACGATGGGCGATGAATACCTCTCCCCTACCCTTTTCCGCATCGGTGCCAGCAGTCTGACCGACGAGCTGTTGAAAGTGCTGGCTTGAGGGGCAGCAATCCTCATCAAGAAAAAAAAATCCACCGTCCTTGTTACTTTTCGCGGGGACGGTGGGTATTATATTATCAAATGGAAACGTGGACCCATGAACAGGGAAACAGACATCGCTCAACGCCAGTTTGTGCAGATGATGGAAAGGCAAAAGACTTTCATCTGGAGGATGTGCTATCGTGCTTGTGGTAGAGAAAAAGAGCGTTGCAAGGACTTGGTGCAGGAGGTATGTCTGGCATTGTGGCGTGGTTTTTCCAATCTTCGGGAAAAAGAAAACATCAAGTTGGAGAAAGCATGGGTATGGTGGCACATCAGGACGCAGATTTCCCACCTTGAGCGGGAAAGAAAGGAGGACACCCTCCCCGACGACTACGAGAAGGCGGATGTCGATGCGCTCCTTTCGGAAGAGAGGAAGGAGGCATTGGAGGAAATCATGACCCCTTTGGGAAAGAGAGAGCGCGAGGTGGTGGCGATGCGGATGGAGGGATATGACTATCAAGAAATTGGACAACAAATGGGAATCAGTGCAGCAGGGGCAAAACAAACAATGTACCGTGCGATGGAAAAAATGAAAAAAGAGTGCAAATGAAAAAAGTCGAAATTGATGAAAAACAAGAATCTGCTTCGTTACACACAGGCTTCGAAGAAAGAATAAAGACGATGTCGATCGACGGACTGGACGAATGGATTGTGCGGTACAAGCGGCGCCGAAAGAAGATGGAGTATGTCTGCATGATGATGTGTGTGCTGGTTGTGCCTCTTTTGACCTATGCGTTCACCCCCGTCAAAGAAAACGGGTATAGGATGAGAAGCACAGAAAAACTCGACAAAAAGACGATATACGAAGACGCATTGGAAACCTATAAAAAAGCAACAGAGCCATGAAGATACAATGGATAATCACAATAGTGGCGGCAGTGGGGATTTCATTTGCAGCTGCTCATGCCAAACAGTCGAAAGATGACCTTCGGGAAAAGGAACCCAATGATATATATCTCCGGTTTGAACATGTTCCGGGGGTGGAGGTATCTTTTATTGAAAAAATGCAGGTAAATGACAGTTGTGCCGTCGATGCCACCATCCTGCGTGCCACCACCGATGAGGGATGGAAGATTTTGAGCAAAGGATTTCATCTGCCGGCAGAAAAGGAATTTTTTCCAAAGGCACTCCCCGACTCGACATTGACCATCGGTTATCTTTCCAAAACGACCGACCCGTGCGTGTCATGCGGTGACGACACGATATGCGACTTGGTGAGAATAAAACCTTGGGTGAGAAAAGTCTACGTGTTTCATTGTCAGGACAAGAGAAACATTCCTACAATCAAATAGTTAAAAAAAATGAAAAAGTTGATCTTGACAGCAGCCTTTGCTGCACTGGCGGTTTGCGCCAATGTCTCCTGCGACAGACAGGATGAAATCAGTTCGAATCAAACAGTTGGAGAAGAGAGTCTCCATATCGTCAATCCTGATGACATTCATTGGGCTATCTGGGATACGGCAAGTGTGTTTCAGAGCAAAGAGAAAATGATGGAGATGCTGTGGTACCAGTGGGGCGATGTTGTTTTTCTCATCACTCATCCCGACAGTGCCGGTGTGGGAATCATCAGGTGCGACAATCCATCGGCACAGGTGTTCAGGGTCCATTTCGGGATGGAAGGAAGCAGAGACACAAAAGTGATTCCTTTCGTTACAAAATCCGAGGCCGAGCGCGATGAATGGAGAAAACAGAAAGAGGGGGAAGGTTATGTGATTGTGAGTTATGAGGACAAAGACGGATTCTTCTATGCCATGGCCTACACAAAAAAAGAATGGGAGGAAATTACGGGGCAACAGATTGAGTAATTGTTTTTAAAAAAAGTAATCGGGAGTGGAAGGATACATTGAAAAGATGTATTCTTCCACGTTTATTTTAACAAATGGGGGCAGAATATATAATTTTGTATCAATGATTTACGAAAAAAAAAATTGCAGACGGCAAAAAAAATTGTCTATTTAAGAATTTTTTTGTTATTTTGCATTTTAAAATATTTTAAAAAGATATGATGAAGCCCTTACAGCGAAAGTTAGCGCAATACACGGTTCCCCAGGAAACCAAGGCCGCGGGAATCTATCCTTATTTTACTCCCATCACCTCCGAGCAGAACACCGAAGTCTATGTACAGGGACATGAAGGAAAAGTGCTTATGTTCGGCAGCAACAGCTATCTTGGACTCACCAACGACCCCCGCCTGAAGGAGGCCGCCAAACACGCCATCGACAAGTACGGCACCGGCTGTGCCGGCTCTCCATTCCTCAACGGCACACTCGACATCCATGTGCAGCTGCAGGACGAGCTGGCCGAGTTCCTCGGCAAGGACGGCGTGATGCTGTTCTCTGCGGGCTTCCTGGCCAACAGTGGCGTCATTCCAGATGTGGTGGGTCGTGGCGACTACCTGTTCTACGACGAGCGCGTCCACGCCTCCATCATGGAGGGCAAGCTCATCACCTACGCCAACACGCAGAAATACAAGCACAACAACATGGAAGACCTGGAGCGCGTCCTGGCCAAGGCCCCGCTGGAGGCCTCCAAGCTTGTGGTCACCGACGGAGTCTTCTCCATGGAGGGCGATGTGGCCAAAGTCGACAAGATGGTGGACATCTGCAACCGCTACCAGGCCACGCTGATGGTCGACGAAGCCCATGGCCTCGGCGTCTTCGGTCGCGAAGGCCGCGGCACCTGCGACCACTTCGGCAAGCTGAAGGATGTGGAGCTCGTCATGGGCACCTTCTCCAAAAGTCTCGCCTCGGTGGGAGGTTTCATCGCTTCCGACAAGGAGACCATCAACTGGATGAAGCATTCGGTGCGCCCCTATATCTTCACTGCCTCCATCACTCCCGCCAGCACGGCATCGGTGCTCGAGGCTTTGCACATCATGCGCAGCGAGCCTGAGCGCAACGCAGCCCTGTGGGACAACCAACGCTACGCCTTCAAGGCTTTCAAGGACCTCGGCTTTGAGATTGGCGACACCGAGACCCCCATCATCCCCCTCTTCATCCGCGACAACAACAAGACCTTCACCATCACCCACGACCTGCTGGAGGATGGCGTCTTCGTCACGCCCGTGATTTCTCCCGCCGTACCCAGCGACGAGACCCTCATCCGTGTGGCTCTCATGGCTACACACACCCACCAGCAGATCGACATCGCCGTGGATAAGATTTACAAGGCATTCAAGAAATTAGAAGTTCTCTGACCTTCATACCCCGTTATGATAGAAGTACGCATCGTCAGTTCGCGAAGTGACCTCCGCAAATTCATCGTTTTTCCCAACAAACTCTTCAAGGATGTACCCTCTTACATCCCGCCGCTCAACAGCGATGAGCGCGCTCTCCTCACCGACAAGAACCCCTCGTTGGAGCATTGCTCACGCGAGTTGTATCTTGCCCTGCGCAACGGCGAGGTGGTGGGACGCGTGGCCGCCATCATCAACCGCACTGTCAACGAGCACTGGAACAAGAAGGCCGTGCGCTTCGGATGGTTCGATTTCGTGGAGGACTACGACGTCTTCTCCGCTCTGCTCGACAAGGTTGTGGAATATGGCCGTGCCAACGGCATGGATGAAATAGAAGGGCCTTTCGGTTTCACTGACATGGGCAAGGAATGCTGGGCCATCGACAACTTCGACGCCCGCCAGAACATGTCCACCCTCTACAACCCTGAGTATTACATCAGGTTCATCGAACGTGCAGGCTACGAAATCAAATGCCGCTGGCAGCAGTACAGCATGCCTGCCTCGCAGCCTGTGCCCGACAAGGTGGCACGTATCAACAAGCTCATCATGGACAAGTACCATCTGCGCTTGGTCAAGGTGAAGCGCCGCAAGGACATCATGCCCTATGCATGGAAGTTCTTCCATACCCTCAACGACTCTTTCCATGATCTCTACGACTTCGTACCCCTCACCGAGCGCGAAATCAATGTCTATATTAAGGAATATTTCCCCTTCATCAACCTTGATTTCGTCCATTTTGTGGTGGACGAGAACGACAATCTCGTGGCCTTCGGCCTCAGTGTCCCCGACCTCTCCAAGGCCTACCAGAAGGCCAACGGCAGCCTCTTCCCTTTCGGGTGGTTCCATCTGTTGAAGGCCCTGCGAAAGTTCGACACCATTGATCTCCTGCTCAACGGCGTCCACCCCGATTGGCAGAAGCGCGGTGTGCACAGCATTTACTACAGCGAGATGAACATCAAGGCCATAGAATACGGTGTCCACACCGCCTACACCAACCCCCAGATTATCGGCAACGAGGCCGTCAAAATCTGGGAGACACAATACAACACCACACCCTTGATGCAACGCGCCGTCTTCGGCAAGCGGATATAAGACCTATAATAAAAGGGAAAACATAATTGAAACATGCATAGCGATGCAACGAGGAAAAGGTTCCAAGCAAGAATCTCCTTGTTGCATCGCGTTCAGCATTTATAGTAGCTGCGCAGAATGGACACCATTTGGTTGCCCGTGAGGATGCGTTTGACGGCCACGGAGGCCCATTGTTCGAGGTTGGCCACCACGTGGCGCAGTGAGGGTCTCTTCTTCTCCACGATGCGTGCGATGCGGCGCGCCAACACATCCGGTTTCAACCCGCTGTTCTCCTCCTTCTCAATGATGGCGAGGCTGCGTTTGAACACGGGGCCGTAGTCGGGGTTGTCGAGGGTGGCCTGGCTGTTGCGGCGGCTGGCGGTGAAGCCCGTGGCGAAGTCGCCGGGTTCCACCATGCAGGCGCGGATGCCGAATCCCTTCACCTCGGCGGCAAGAGCCTCGGTAAAGCCCTCGATGGCGAACTTCGAGGCGGAGTAGAACCCTTGCCACGGCAGACCCATGACGCCACCGATGGAGCTGAGGTTGATGATTTTGCCGCTGCGCTGTCGCCGCATGTGCGGCAGAACGGCCTGGCACAGGTTGACGCAGCCCATGAAGTTGGTCCCCATCTGGAGGTCGATTTCCTCCTCCGTGGCCAACTCCAGCGCCCCACCGATGCCCATGCCGGCATTGTTCACCAACACATCGATGCGCCCCTCGGTGGCAATAACATTTTCGACGGCGGAGCGCACCTGCTCCCGGTTGCGCACGTCGCAGGCTATATATTTGATGGCATGATGATTAGCGGGACGACGGCAGAGGCCGTAGACGGTGTGGCCCTTGGAGGAGAGTAGTTCGGCGGTAGCCAGGCCGAAGCCCGACGAGGCGCCGGTGATTATGATGACTTGGTGCTGCATTTTTGTTGTCGATATTTTTTGCAAAGGTACTAAAAAAATACGATATAGCTATTTCAAAAAAAAATTGTAATTTTGCAGTTTGATTTCCTGCCTATGGAGAAGCAGCGCGACATATTGCAGGCACTGGATGCCTTTATCCGCAAGTACTACAAGAACTTGCTGATACGTGGCGTGTTATATGCTGTAGGCATCGTGCTGACGCTGTTTCTGATTGCGGTGCTGCTGGAGCATTTTGGCTGGCTTCCGCCTTTAGCAAGGGGTTTGATTTTCTGGACAGGAACGGCATCTGTGGCCGCTGTCGTGGGTTGGCTTGTGGTGCGTCCTCTGCTGAAGATGCAGGGCCTTGGCCGTCGCATATCCCATTCCGACGCTGCCAAAATCATCGGCAGGCACTTTCCCGAGGTCTCCGACAAGCTGCTCAACCTGTTGCAGCTCATGTCCGGCAAGGAGGCAGACTCCGCCTCGTCCGACCTCATGATTGCCGCCATTGAGCAGAAAACCGCCCAACTTCGTCCCGTCCCTTTTCTGAATGCCATAGACCTTAAGGGTAACCGTCGCTATTTGAAGTATGCACTGCCCCCCCTGCTGGTGGTGGCAGCCTTGCTGGTGGCTGATCCACAGGTGGTCACCGAGCCGTCGAAGCGTTTGGTCAACTATAGCACAGTGTATGAAAAATCGGCTCCGTTCTACTTCACGATAGAGAACGATTCCCTTTGTGTCTGGCCTGGGCAGGACTATGTGCTTACGGTCGGCGTGGACGGTCAGGCCTTGCCCGCCGAAGCCTTTGTCAACGTCGAGGGTCGCCGCTACAGGATGGATCGCCTCTCCCCTACCCTTTTCAAATATACGTTCCGTCAGGTGACACGTTCACAGACGTTTGCGCTCGAAGGCGCCGGTGTGGTGGACGGTGGCCATCTGCTTCGTATGTTGCCCAACCCGCAGGTATTGGAATTCCGCATGCTCCTCTCCTACCCTGCCTATACGGGGCGCGAGAGCGAGACAGTGGTCAACCTCGGCGATGCCGCCGTACCCGAAGGTACCCATGTGCGGTGGATTTTCCAGACCAAGGATGCCGACAGCGTTCATTTCGCCATGCCGGAGCGCCACCTCTCCATTGCCACCGACGGCAACGGACGCGCAGAATATGGCCTCCGTGCGATGGAGACTATGGACTATGGCCTTTCCGTCAGCAACAGCGACAATGTAGCCTCCGACACTCTGCGCTATGCCCTCTCGGTCATCGCCGACGCGGCACCGCAGATCTCTGTGGAGGAACTGGTGGACTCGCTCCGACTTGACCGACGCCTCTTCCGAGGACGCGTGAAAGACGATTACGGATTTTCCAGGCTTGTTTTTGTCCACAGAACGGACAATCCCTCCGACACGGCACAAAAGGCCGTCAGCGAGGCCGAAATAGCCCTCCAGAAGGGAGAGACGGCGCAGGAGTTCTTCTTCTCTTTCAACGTGGCGGAACTCTCACTTTCGCCGGGCGACGTGTTGAGCTATTGGTTCGAGGTCTCCGACAACGATGCCATCCACGGCCCCAAGACCACGAAATCGAATCTGTTCGAAATGAAAATTCCTACCTCCGAGGAACTGGACCAGATGCTCGACAGGAACAGCAACGAAGTTCGCGAGAGCGCTGAAACACAGATGGGTGAATTGCAGAAGTTGCAGGAGGAAATCAACGAAATGATGCGCCGGCTGGTAGACAAAAAAGAACTCAACTGGCAAGACAGAAAGGACCTCCAGCAGATACAAGAGAAGCAGAAGCAGGTGCGCGACATGATGAAGCAGATGCAGCAGCAGATTCAGGAAAACAACCGGCTGGAACAGAAATATCGCGAGCAGAGCGAACAGCTCATGGAGAAACAGCGCGAACTGGACCGCCTGATGAACGAGGTGATGGATGAGAAGATGAAGGAGACAATGGCGGAGATAGATCGCATGATGAAAGAACTGGACAAGAAAAAGGTTCAGCAGGAACTGGAGCATTTGAAGATGAGCAATGAGGAACTGGAGAAGCAGCTCGACCAAAATCTGGAACTGATGAAGCGTCTGGAGGTAGAGAAGAAGGTGGAACAGACTATCCAGAAGATGGACAAACTGGCAGAGGAACAACGCAATGTTTCTCGTGAAACAGAACAGGCCAAAGGTAAGGAAAACGGACAGTTAGAACAGAAACAGCAAGAGATAAACGACCGTTTCCAGGAGTTGAAAAAGGATATCGAACAGATTAAACAGGACTATAAGAATCTCGATTCGGGAACGGACTTCAAGGTGCCACAAGAACTCGAAAAACAGGTGGAGGAACACCAGAAAGCGGCCCAGCAGAACCTCCAGAAAGGGAAGAACAAAGAGGCCTCTAAACAGCAAAACAATGCCGCTGACGACATGGAGAAGCTAAGTGAGGCCTTGGCAGAAGCCCAGTTGGATGCCGAGCAGGATGAACTGGCAGAAGATGCCGAAGAGGTGCGTCAACTGCTGAAAAATCTTGTCCGCCTTTCGTTCAATCAGGAGGAACTTATCTCCGCTGTGGCATCTACATATATTCAGGACCCACATTATCAGACCATTATTTCTCGACAGAATCTCATTCGCGACGACTTCCGCAGTGTGGAGGATTCTCTGCGATCCATGGCCAAGAGGCAGCTGAAGGTGGCTTCGGCCATCACCAAAGATGTGGAGGCAGTCAATGCCAACATCTCACGCTCGCTCTCCGGCCTGCTCGATATGAACCAGAGCTTCTATGGAACGAGTAAAAACTCAAGTGCCGCTGCATCAATGCAATATAGCATGACTTCGCTCAACAATCTTGCACTCGTTCTCGCCGAGAGCCTCGACCAGATGCAGAACCAGATGCGTCAGAACAGCCAAAAGAAAAAGAGCGGGCAGTGCAAGAACAAGAGCAACAGTCAGTGCAGCAATCCGGGACAAAGCAAGCCGTCGCCCAAGTCGATGCGCCAGATGCAGCAGGAACTCAACAAGCAGATGGAAGCCCTGAAGAAGCAGCTCGACAAGCAAGGCAAGAAACCCGGCGAGCGCCACCAGATAGGACAAGGGCAGAGCATGAGCGAAGAGTTTGCCAAGATGGCCGCGCAGCAGGAGATGATACGCCGCATGATGCAGGAGTACGGCCAGGAGATGAAGCAGCAGAATGCTGGCAACAGCAAGTTGGCCAAGGAGATAGACCAGATGATGAAGCAGATGGAACAGACGGAGACCGACCTCGTCAATAGAACCATCACACAGCAGACCATTCGTCGCCAGCAGCAAATTATGACCCGTCTGCTCGAGCATGAAAAGGCCGAAATGCAGCGCGAGAAAGAGGAGCGGCGCGAGAGCCGCGAGGCTGGCGACCTCTACAGCCAGCCCTCTCCATCGGAACTGGAGAAATATCGCCAACAACTCCAGCCTGCCGACGATCAGCTCCGCACTCTTCCGCCGACGCTCTCTCCCTTCTATCGCGACAAGGTCAACGAATATTTCTATAAATAGTTTCCATATTTTTCGTATATTTGCATCGGTTTAAACATCGTCTATAATGAATGAATCATTTGTAATACAGTCTGATACCAACAACCTGCCCTATGTGGAGGATCGAGTGTTCCATTTCTGCCACGAATGCCACGTGGGAAATTACTACTCGACGGTATCGGTGGCCGTGTTGCAGGCGGTGTCCAACGCCATCGTACACGGCAACGCCTCCAATTCCGCGTTGTCGGTGAGCATCACGCTGGGTACATGTACCGGAGGTCTCTTTGTGGAAGTCGCTGACCAAGGCAAAGGTTTCCACTTTGAGAACTATGGTGAGATTGACTCTGCAGAGGGTGGTGTGGGCATTTTTGTCATGAAGTCCCTTTCCGACCGCATGACTTTTTCCGATGGGGGACGCGTGGTGAGGATGGAGTTCGATGTGGCGGGTATCGATCCTGCCGATGCCTTGGAGCGCATTTCGTGTCTCCGTTCCCGGTTTGCACTTGTGCAGGCCTGATGCGTAACGCGTTTTCCTTTCTTTTTCGGTGTGCATCTGTCCTCTGGGACGGAAATATCGCAAGGATTTTAGTGAAAATTTTCGTAAAATAAAGCGTAACTTGCAGTATAACATATAAATAGTATCGTAAAATGTCAATCCGTTTCTCTTCGCAAAATAGAAATTTTGAGCTTTGTGAGGTTGAAAAAACAAAAAAATGGCTCTCGGAGGTCATTTTCCGGCGTGGAAAGAAGGTGGGCAATGTGTCGTACCTTTTTTGTGACGATGAGTATATGATAGAGGTCAACCGCCAATACCTCAATCATGACACTTATACTGATATTATCACTTTCGACTATGTAGTGGCCGATTTCATTTCGGGCGACATCTTTATTTCTATCGATAGGGTAGGGGAGAACGCACAGCAATTTGCCGTTGCATTTGAGGAGGAACTTCGCCGTGTGATTGTCCACGGGGTTCTTCATCTTCTTGGCCAGGGCGACAAGACAGACCATGAGGCTGCCGAAATGCGTCGGCAGGAAGAGGAGGCCTTGGCCTTGTGGAACGAGATGTTTCACGAGAAACAGATGCGCTAAATATCATGTTCTATGACGTTTGAGGCTTTTGATATTGTTGTTGTCGGCGCGGGTCATGCGGGGGCGGAAGCTGCCGCTGCCGCTGCACGTCTGGGGTCTAAAGTGCTGCTCATAACACAGATGCTCGACACCATCTGCCAGATGTCATGCAACCCCGCCATGGGTGGTGTCGCCAAAGGCCAGATAGTGCGCGAGATTGATGCTCTTGGCGGCTGGTCGGGCATCGTCACAGACCGCTCGGCTCTCCAGTTTCGCATGCTCAATCTCTCCAAGGGGCCCGCTATGTGGAGTCCCCGCGCGCAGTGCGACCGCATGCTGTTCTCGCTCCATTGGCGACAGGTGCTGGAGTCTATCCCCAACCTCTCCCTTTGGCAGGACGAGGTCGTCTCCCTGTCCCTCGACGGCCGTTGCGTCGCCGGAGTGCTTACCCGCATGGGTCATTTCATTCCGGCAAAGGCCGTGGTACTCACCGCCGGCACCTTCCTCAACGGCAGGGTCTTCATCGGTCTCGACTCGTGGCAGGGGGGTAGGGTAGGGGAGAATCCCGCCGTGGGCCTCTCCGACCAGTTGCAGGAACTTGGTTTTGAGGTTCAGCGACTTAAAACGGGGACTCCTGTGCGCGTCGATGGTCGCACCATCGACTTCTCTCGCCTCGATGTCCAGCCTGGCGACAGCCGCCCGGCGAAATTCTCCTTCTCTGACACCAAGCCGCTTGCGGAGCAGAAGCCCTGCTATATCGCCAACACTAACCTGCGCACACACGAAATCCTGCGCACGGGTTTTTCTCAATCTCCCATGTTCACGGGACGCATCCAAGGACGCGGTCCGCGCTATTGTCCCTCTATCGAAGACAAGATTGACCGTTTCGCCGATAAGGACCACCATCAGCTTTTTGTTGAACCCGAAGGGTGGCATTCCCAGTCCTACTATCTCAACGGCTTCTCCTCCTCTCTCCCCATCGAGGTGCAGCTGGAGGCTCTGCACTCCATAGAGGGGTTCTCCCAGGCTCGCATCTTCAAGCCCGGCTATGCAATAGAGTATGACTATTTTCCCCCTACCCAGCTGTCCTTCACTCTTGAGACAAAAAAGGTGGAAAACCTCTATTTTGCCGGGCAAATCAACGGCACCACGGGCTATGAGGAGGCTGCTTGCCAAGGCTTGATGGCTGGTATCAACGCGTCCCTCAAGCTTCGAGGGCTTCAGCCCTTTGTCCTTGGCCGCTCGCAGGCCTATATCGGCGTACTCATCGACGACCTCGTGACCAAGGGTGTCGACGAGCCTTACCGCATGTTCACCTCGCGAGCGGAATACCGCATCCTGCTCCGTCAGGACAATGCCGACCAGCGTCTGACACCCCTCGGCTATGCCATCGGGCTTGCCTCGGAGGAACGCATGCGCCGCGTCGAGGATAAGCAGCGTTGCGTTGCGGCGATGAAGGATGTCATGGCGGGGGTTTCCGTAGTGCCTTCTGATACCAACGACTGGCTTGCCTCCCACTGTTCGGCTCCGCTGAGCCAGCGTGTGTCGTTGGCCTCGCTGTTGCTGCGTCCCGAGTTGCGATTAGAGGAACTCATGGAACTCTCGCCCGAAGCTGCTGCCTCGCTGCGTCAGCTGCCCGACAACCTTCGCGACGAGGTGAAGCATGAAGTGGAGACCGTGATAAAATACCAGCGCTATATCGAGAAGGAACAGGAGGTGGCCAGCCGCATACTCAAATTCGAGGACATCGCACTCCCTGCCGATTTCGACTTTTTTTCCCTTGCTGCCCTCAGCTACGAGTGTCGCGAGAAACTTCATCGCTATAGACCTGCAACTATCGGACAGGCATCCCGCATCAGCGGCGTCTCGCCTGCCGACGTGGCTGTACTTTTGCTCACCTTCGCCAGATAGGTCTCGGTAGTGAAAAATGAAAAACCCCGTTGTTTCTTGTGGAACAACGGGGCTATCTTTTTTGTTCTATGTGTTTTACGTCACCTTTTTCAGGTATTCTCCAGCTTCGGGTCCGAGGTTGAACAGTAGGTCGAGAATGCTGAGGTTTGGAGCGAAAGGAAGCCTGTCGGAGAAGACTTGGTAGTAGGGTGGCATCGTCTCTGTGGGGTAGGGCACTTTGGGCGAAAATCGGTTCCTGTAGTCGTCGGTCCCCCCTGTCGAAGCTATCCAGTCTGTGGTCGTCTCGTAGCTGTCGGACAGGGAGAGTTTGCGGAGCACCCATCGTGTTGCCTCCCGGTCGAGTTCGTAGAGGTATTCGTATCCATTCGTCAGCAGCGCCACCATCTCGTCGCGATAGAACATGTAGTATGGCGACGCTGCATAGGCCGCCTCAATGGTCCTCAGGTGGATGGTTCTCCATGGTGTTTTGTCGTCGATTTTCACCTCCCCCGTGCGCGAATGGTTCGTTCGCACCACTGGCACGGTCAGGTTCCGTAGTCCTCCTGCGGTCATGATGACGGCACGGTTGCGGTAGGTCTGCTTTGGAAAGGTCTCGTAGAGTTCAAAGAGCCTGTCGCCGTCGTGGCGGGACAAGGCTGCAAGATAGGCCACTGGCGGGAAATAGGCTGTGGAAAACAGTGCCTTCATGCGCCGAGGATGATAGAGACCAACTCTTCGTTGTCAAAGAAGAAGTCAATGTTGCCCTCGTTGAAACTCACGCGCCGTTCACCCCAGTCCTCGTCGTCCACATCCTGCTCCGTGATGCCGTTCTTGACCATCAGGGACACAATCTCGCGTTCTCCCATGGCGAAGACCTTCTCGCCGAAGAGTGTGCACTCCTCGTTGGCCACGTCGATGCAGGCCAGGGTTGGGTTGTCTCCCTCGCAGAAGAGCGTAAGTCCCTCGTCATTGTATCTCAGCACCGTGGTACTCTCGTCGGCTGCGTTGTCGATGTTCTCCACCTCGCTGGCGGTGCCGAGGATTTCGACTACCTCCTCGACGGGCATGCCGAATTCTATGTCGCCGAGACCTTTTTTTAAGTTTATCGATAAATTCATGATATCTATGGTTTTATGTTCTCTTTTGGTGATACTATGGCTGCCGATAGGGCTTGACAAATATACGATGTTTTTCTCATCCAGCCAAATTTTTCTTCATGTCGCACAGGGTGAATAGGGGCGTATAGGCACAGATGATGCGTGTGGGGGTATGTGGCTTACTGTAATCTGGCTATTCGCGGTCGGCAACAATAGGCGCAAAAAAAAGAGAAACATCCCGGAGGCAGGGCCTTTTTTCTGTGCTGGCATTTGTCTGTCGGCTTATTTTTGTTTCTTTATAAAACGTTGTAAACTATTGTTTTATGTACAGCACTTGCGTTGTGTGACACAAAATATTTTGTCCTTTCGCAAAAAAGTTGTACTTTTGCAGCCTCAATTTGTGGGCGGTAGCCTGCGGTTGTTGACTCAGTAGCTCAGTAGGTAGAGCACAACACTTTTAATGTTGGGGTCCTGGGTTCGAGCCCCAGCTGGGTCACCAAAGAGAAGCATCGGCTTTCTGTTGTGCTTCTTCTTTTGACTCAGTAGCTCAGCAGGTAGAGCACAACACTTTTAATGTTGGGGTCCTGGGTTCGAGCCCCAGCTGGGTCACCAACCACACGATGAGGACCGGAACGACAGTTTCCGGTTTTTCTGTATGAAATGGATAGGTAACATACTGACGATAGGCCTGTTGGTGTTGGCTTTGGCCTGCCCTTGCGTCTCCGTTGCGCAGCAGTCGCAGGAGCAGATGGCTGCCTTTTTCTTCGACAAGGGCGAATACCAGCAGGCTGCGCAGCTCTACGAGTCGCTCTACAAACGCACCACCAACCGCTTCTACTACCAGCGCCTCTACGACACCTATCTCCGACTCGAGGAATACAAGGAGGCTTCGCACCTTGCCGAGAAACGTCTCAAAGAACACCCTGCAGAGCTTCGATTGCATGTCGACGTGGGAAATGTCTACTGGGTGCAGAAACAGGCCCGCAAGGCCGAAAAACACTTCGACAAGGCCATCGCCGCCATCACCGCCAACCTCGCTCCCATCCCCGACCTCGCCATGGCCTTCCTCAATGCCGGCCGCCCCGACTACGCCGTGCTTACCTATCTCGCGGCCCGCGAGAAGACAAAGAACGAGCAGCTCTACTTCATCGAGCTGGTGGGCGTCTACCAGACCATGGGCGACTACGCCGCCATGACCAACGAATATTTCAACCTCCTCGACAAGTCGCCGCAACTCATCTCCTCCGTACAGGTCAACATGCAGAAAGCCATGCTCGAGGCTCCTGACAGCCGCCTCTCCGAGGGTGTGAAGAGCGCCCTGGTCCAGCGCGTCCGCGAGCATCCCGACAACAAGGTCTATCTCGAGATGATGATCTGGTTCGCTATCCAGCAGAAGGATTTCGCCTTCGCCCTCGCCCAGGCGCAGGCCGTCGATGCGCGTTTCCCCGACCTCGGCGGCGAGCAGCTTCTCCGCGTGGCCCGCATAGCCTTCCAGAACGACGACCTCGATGTCGCCTCCCGCGCCTTCCGCCTCCTCCAGGCCAAGGGCAAGGACCACCCCCGCTATTTCGAGAGCCGTCTCGGCGAACTGGAGGTGGAGTTCGCCCGCATCAACCACAACTATTCTATTGAAAGCAAGGAATATCAGACGCTCCGCCGTCGCTATTCCGACGCCCTCGACGAACTTGGACGCAACGAGCGCACCGTACCCCTCATGCGCCATTTCGCCACCCTTTTGGCCTACCACGGCTCCGAGGTGCAGGCCGCCGTCGACCTCCTCGACGATGTCCTCGCGCTGCCGCGTCTGACCCCCTCCGTACGCGACGAGGTGAAACTCGAACTCGCCGACCTCCTCCTTTTCGCGGGCTCTGTGTGGGATGCCTCGCTGCTCTACATGCAGGTGGAGAAGGCCAACAAGAACGACATCCTTGGCGCACAGGCCAAGTTCAAGAACGCCAAGCTCTCCTACTACAACCACGACTTCGACTGGGCCAACTCGCAGCTCAAGGTGCTGCGCTCCTCCACCTCCAAGCTCATCGCCAACGATGCCATGGAACTCTCCCTCCTCATCTCCGACAATATGGAGGACGACAGTACCTACACCATGCTCGAACGCTTTGCCGACGCCGACCTGCTGTTCTATCGCAACCAGCTCGACTCCGCCTGGGACGGCTTCGACGCCGTCTCGCGCGCTGTACTCTCCCATCCCCTCTTCGACGAGGTCTTGATGCGCAAGGCGCAGATACGCATAAAACAAGCACGTTTCGCCGATGCCGACTCCCTCCTCCAGCGGCTGGTGGACCTCTATCCGTTCGACATCACGGCCGACGACGCCCTTATGCTCATGGCCGAAATCAACGAGGAACGCCTCTTCAACCCTGACAAGGCACGCCAGTGCTACGAGAAGATACTCCTCGACTATCCCTCCTCCCTCTATTCCGACCGCGCACGAAAACGATATAATGCATTGAAAGCAAGATGAATGAAGTAAAAGCAAAGAAGTTCCTCGGCCAGCATTTCCTCACCGACGAGGCCATCGCGCAGCGCATCGTTGACAGCCTTTCTGGTCGCTCTTCCAACGTCATCGAGATAGGCCCCGGCATGGGAGTGCTTACCAAGTACCTCATTGCCAAGACAGAATTGAATTTCCACGTTGTCGAGATCGACCGCGAGTCAGTCGCCTGGCTCCACGAACACTATCCCTCGCTCGACATCATAGAGGGCGACTTCCTGCGTCTCGACCTAAACAATTTGTTCCATGATTCTTATGCCGTCATCGGCAACTTCCCTTACAACATCTCGTCGCAGATTCTTTTCCGCGTCTTCGACTGCCGCCAGCAGGCCGTGGAGGTGGTGGGCATGTTCCAGAAGGAGGTGGCCGAAAGGGTGGCGGCGGGGCCGGGCAGCAAGACCTATGGCATCCTTTCTGTCTTGCTCTCAGCCTTCTACGACATCGAATATCTCTTCACCGTTTCCGAGCATGTCTTCAATCCGCCGCCCAAGGTGAAATCGGCTGTCATCCGGCTCACTCGCAACGGCGTAACTTCTTTGGAATGTGACGAGTCGCTCTTTGTCAAGGTGGTCAAGGCGGGCTTCAACCAGCGTCGCAAGACCCTCCGCAATGCCCTCCGCTCGGCCTCGCTGCCGCTCGACAATGTTGACGACGCCTTCCTCTCCAAGCGTGCCGAACAGCTTTCTGTCGACGAATTCGTTTCCCTCACCAAATCCATACAGTCATGTCTGTAGTCTCTTTCATCGTTATTGCCATTGCATTTGGAATCAGCGCCATGCTTCTCATGCGACGTTGCACGGAGGAGGTTCCTGTGGCGCTCTCTGCAGGGTTGCTCATCTCGCTTACGTTGGCCGTCGTCCATGCCGCCATTTTTTGCCTGGGCATCCTGGTGGGCAATGGTCTTCGCTTCTCACTTCCCGATGGTTCCTCCACTCCCTTCTGGCGCCAGAATGCGTTTTCCTTTCTCGGAATGGCAGTTTTTGTTGCCGTGAAAATGCTGTGGCCTTATATGGGCAAACGCACCCGTCCCATGGCCTTCGACCTCAATGCAGGCACGCTTCGTGTGCTGCTCTTCACTGTCGCCACCGGCATCAATGGTTTCCTCTTGGGGATAGGCGTAGGATTTGTCGCCCTTCTCTCCGACCAACTCCACGCTGCCCTCTGGCCCTTGTTCACCGCGATATTCCTCTTCTCCTATCTTGGCATAATGTATGGCCGTCAGCGTGTTAAGCTCCGCCCACGTCGCTGGATGGCCGTGGCCGCCGTCATGCTTCTTTTTGTGGCCATTGCCGCCGTTGTCAACGCCTGACGAACTTTGTTAACAAGTATTAAAAAGGGCGTATTCGGCCTACTATCGCCTTACCATTTGCCTACCATCTCCTTACCAACTCCTACCATAGTGGGAGTTGATAGGGTGTTGGTGTGGGGTTTGTAGCATGAAAATACCCCTCTCATACCCATGGGTACGGGAGGGGTAGGTGTGTGGGGTCGGAACGGGTCAGGAGAGGCTGAAGATGTGCATCTGGCATTCCTTGCAGTCGAACTCCAGCCGGAAGCGGTTGTCGTTGTTGCGGAGCACCAGGCCTTCGCCGTGGGCGAGGTTGACCCTCGGCTTGTGGGTGTTTTTGCCTTGCAGGCAGCAGCCCAGTTCGTAGCGCAGGCAGTAGCGGGTGGTCATGAGGATCTTGCCGTCATAGTCCCCGGTCTGTTCCACTCCGCGCTCTATCTCCTTTGTTCCATGTTTTTTATAGAATGTTTCAGCCTTTTGGTTGACGATGTTGGCCCGGTAGTCGACGCTTTCTGGCATCTGCAGGGTGGGGGAGGGGAGGGGTTTGGGGGTGTCCTCTGGGCGGAAATGCTTGATTCTATTGTCTATGAGTATCTCTATGGCTCTTCTGCGCATGTCGTTCAGCTGAAGTGCCGGAATGAAATACTGTCCCTCGGTGGCGTCCACCACTTTGAGGATTTCGAAAGGGGTGTTGCCTGTTTTCGACAGTTGTTTGACGATGAGGTTTGTCGATTTTATCTGGCTTTGTGCGGGCATGTGTTCCGACTTCAGTCCGGCGGTGGCGGTGACGCCGTCTTCGTCTTTCAGGTCGAGGGTGAAACCCCGCCGTGTGGCGCAGAAGAGCATCTCTACCTTTATCTTGCGCTCTGCGGACGGTTTCTCCAGCTGTTTCTCAAACTGTTGGTCGTTGTTGCGCCATACCTTTGTCCCTATCTTTATTGTGGGCATCGTGTTGGGGGTGACGGTGCGGCCCTCCACCCTGTTCACGTTGAAGCCTTCGAGGTGTCCTTCGTTGTTGAAGAAACAGAGGCCGTCGCCGTTGGCGAGGGGTTCTGCTCCACTGATACTCAACGTATAGCGTCCGATGGTGGTCACCTCGCCGATGGGTTTGCCGATGGATTTCTGCGTGTCGAACGAGGCCATGGGCTGGCGTTCCTTGAGGAAGTAGTCCGTATAGCCGCGGTTGAAGGTGCGTTCTGGGTCGGGGGTGAAGCTGAAGGTGCATCGGCCGCTCGATGCGGGTTCGCGCTCCTCGTCCATCAGGTTGTCGAGCAGTTGGCGATAGTAGGCCGTGATGTTTTTCACGTAGCTCAAGTCTTTCAGCCTGCCCTCTATTTTGAACGACGTTATTCCCGCATCTATCATGGAACCAATATGTTTAGATGCGTCGAAGTCCTTGAGTGAGAGGAGGTGTTTTTCTTTTATCAGCAGGCGGCCGTCGGCGGTGTAGAGGTCGTAGGAGGAACGGCAGGGTTGCGAGCAGCACCCACGGTTGCCGCTGCGGCCTGTGAGGAACTGGCTCATGTAGCATTGACCGCTGTAGCTCACGCAGAGTGCACCGTGGACAAAGGCTTCGAGGTCCACATGGGTGGCTTCGCGGATGGCTTTCATCTCTTCTGTGGAGGTCTCTCGGGCGAGGATGGCACGTTTGAAACCTGCTTGTTCCATGAGTTTTATGCGCTCTGGCGTGTTGTTGTGGCATTGGGTGCTGGCGTGGAGTTCGATAGGTGGGAGGTCGCATTCCAGCAGACCGAAGTCCTGGACGATGAGGGCGTCGACTCCGATGTTGTAGAGTTGGCGGATCATTTTCACGGCGTCGTCCAGTTCGTTGTCGAAAAGGATGGTGTTGACGGTGGCAAATACCTTGCTGCCATAGAGATGGGCGTAGTTCACGAGTTGTTCGATGTCCTCGATGGTGTTGGTGGCGGCCGCTCGGGCGCCGAAAACCGGTGCACCGATGTACAGGGCATCGGCACCGTGGTTCACGGCCTCGCGTCCGAACTCCAGGTTCTTGGCGGGTGACAGTAGTTCTAATTTCATAACTTTTCTTTAACGTGTATTCCCCCCTTTTTATTGTCTGCAGGCAATAAAACGGGGCGGCGGCGCGTTATTCCGACGTATGAAACAGGGCAAGATACTCTTTGGCGGGCTGCGGTCGCTGGACCGCGAGTTGAACGGCGAGCCGTGGCGCGACGCCCGCTACACCATCCTTCTGGACGAGAACACGTTCCAATGTTGTCTTCCGGCATTGATTTCCTCTGTCGGTGTCTTGCAGGAGGCCGAGTTTATCGAAGTGCCTTCCGGCGAGGAGTGCAAGAGTCTCGAGGTTGCGGCGCAGGTGTGGCAGACGCTGCTCGAGGGCGGTGCCGACCGACGCCATGTGCTTGTATGTCTCGGAGGCGGATCGGTGTGCGACCTGGGAGGTTTTGTGTCGGCAGGTTTCAAGCGTGGCATTCGCCACATCCATGTGCCGACCACTCTGTTGGCGATGGTCGACGCCGCTATCGGTGGCAAGACGGGTGTGGACTTCGGCGGCGTGAAAAACAGCATCGGCTTTTTCTTCCCAGCCGAACTAACTGTCATAGACCATGTGTTTTGCGACACGCTCGACACTGTCCAGACGCTTTGCGGAAAGATGGAGATGGTGAAGACTGCCGCTGTGGCGGATCCAGAACTCTTCCGTGGGTTGCTGGCCCGCGACGGCGACCTCCCGGTGCAGGCCATCAGGGAGGTGGCGCGGCTGAAGACGCGTGTGGTGAAGGCCGATCCCTATGACCTTGGAATCAGGAAGATACTCAATCTCGGCCACACCTTCGGCCATGCCATCGAGGTTTATAGAGGGATGCCTCACGGTCTCGCTGTCGGTGTCGGCATGAAGGTGGCCATGTATCTCTCGATGAAGAAACTTGGATTTTCGGAATCGGTGTATGTCGCATACTCCCAGTGGTTTGAATCGCAAATGAATGCTGTCGGCTCGGTTGTTCCGAAGTTCACCCTGAAGGACATCGAACAGATGCTTGCGCTGATGCGCAACGACAAGAAGTGTGCCGACGGAGATTTGTGTTGCGTCTTGTTGCAGGAGTTGGGTGCCGCCGTCATCGATGTGTATGTGTCGGACAACGAGGTGCGCGATGCCATGCTCCACCTTTAAAGTGTCTTCAGCACCTTTGCAGCGCAGGCTTTGGCGTTGCCACGCTGTATGCCGACATCCTGTTTTGCAGCCACTCTTTCTGGCATAGGTTCTGAAAAATTATTTCTCGCCATGTGGAAAAAAATTGTTATCTTTGCATTTATTATCCTTTGAACGTTTGTTCGGACAAGGAGATATAACGCAAACAGATAGAAATAATTATAAACCCTAAAACACAAAAGAGACATGACAAAGTACAAATGCAAGGTCTGCAACTGCATCTACGACCCCGCCGCCGGCGACCCCACGCAGGGCATAGCCCCCGGAACCCCTTTTGAGGCACTGCCCGCCGACTGGAAATGCCCCAGGTGTAAGAAGGGCAAGGAGATGTTTGAACCCATGGCAGAGGAGAAGAAGAACCCCTATGCCGGCACCCAGACCGAGAAAAACCTCATGGAGGCTTTCGCCGGCGAGAGCCAGGCTCGCAACAAGTACACCTACTTCGCTTCCAAAGCCAAGAAGGAAGGCTTCGAGCAGATTGCCGCTCTCTTCCTGCAGACGGCCGACAACGAGAAGGAGCATGCCAAGCTGTGGTTCAAGGAGCTGAACGGCATCGGCACCACCGCCGAGAACCTGTTGGCTGCCGCCGAAGGCGAGAACCACGAATGGACAGACATGTACGAAGGATTTGCCAAGACCGCCGAGGCCGAGGGTTTCCCCGAGCTGGCCAAGAAGTTCCGCGGTGTGGCCGCCATCGAGAAGCGCCACGAGGAGCGCTATCGCGCCCTGCTCCACAATGTGGAGGCCAAGGAGGTCTTCGCCAAGAGCGAGGTGAAGGTGTGGGAGTGCCGCAACTGTGGCCATATCGTGGTCGGCACCAACGCCCCCGAAGTGTGCCCCGTGTGCAACCATCCCCAGTCCTATTTCGAAATCAACGCGCAGAACTATTAACAAAGAAGAGGACTTACATTCGAAGAGGCTCGCCGTTTGGCGAGCTTCTTTTTTCTGTCCTATTGGGTTGGCCGGGTTAACACTTTTCGCATCGTGGACAAAAATTTTTTGGCCATACGGGGGCTTTTGCGTATCTTTGCAAAACGCAGATTGATAGGTGGAGGGTGATGAATGGAACAAATTTTGTTTGATAATCAGTGTTTAAAGCAGACATACGGTTCAATAATCAACAATTATACAAATCAACAATCAACAATTAAAAAGACATTTTTATGGCAGTAACATCTATGCTCCGCGTTCGCATGAGCGCCAAGGACGCCCACTACGGCGGCAACCTCGTTGACGGTGCCCACATGGTTCACCTCTTCGGTGACGTGGCTACCGAACTCCTCATCAAACAAGACGGCGATGAGGGCCTCTTCTGTGCCTACGACATGGTGGAGTTCAAGGCTCCCGTCTATGCTGGCGACTATATCGAGGCCTACGGCGAGATTACCCACGTCGGCAACACCAGCCGCAAGATGAAGTTCGAGGCCTACAAGGTCATCCGTACCCTTCCGGAAATCAGCGCCAGCGCTGCCGAAGTGCTGGAGGAGCGTATCCTCGTGGCCCGCGCCACCGGCACCTGTGTCACCCCCAAGGAGTGCCAGCGCTACAACAACAAGTAAGTCTTTCGTGCTTTTGTTGAAAAGATTGCGGCCCGTCTGCTTTTTGGCAGGCGGGCCGCAATGTTGTTTGGTCTCTTGCAAGCTGGAAGCTTGCAGGCCATTTTTTTTATCTCACGATGAGCTTGCGGATGGCGGTGGTCTGCTCCGTGGCTATGCGCACGAAGTAGGCTCCCTGGGCAAGACCCGTGAGGTCAATGGTGCTGTGGGCTGTGAACTGCGCGCTGCGGGTGCTGTAGACCTCGCGTCCGTTCATGTCCACTATCGTCACCGTGGCGTTGCCCTCCACGCCCTCTATCGTCACGCTCGTCGTGGCGGGGTTCGGGTAGAGGCGGATGGCCGCAGAGGCCACGTCGTCGATGCCTTCGGGCTGATGGACGTCGAGGGTGCGGAAGCTGGCG
>JAFVAM010000051.1 GCA_017480525.1 Bacteroidales bacterium
AATACAAATGATATTGCCTTTACTATAAATAAAGTCTTGGATAATGGGAATATATTGGTCTCCTAAAATATTTTTTAGTATGGCTGCTTGGAGATCATTTGGACAGCCTTTAATATAAGCTTGCTCATTAATTGATAATCCAGAATTTCTTACCAAACAATCCAGAACTGCATTCCAAAGCATTTTAGGACCATTGATACCTGCCCCTAAATATAGAATCATACTTTTGTTGGTCTCAAAATCTTTTTTGAGACATTCCAAATCAGATGAAAAACTTGAATTATACATCATTATTATTTTCTTTTAACTGTGTTTAATTTCAATTCCTGAATCAGTTTGTCCGACATCATGACGGCGGGTGCCTGGAGGACGGTGATGACCCACGAATGGGTGATTTCATCCCAATCCTGTGAGGTGATGAATTGCCAACTGTTGGTGAGGACATTCTCGCCTTCGGAGGCTTTCTTTTTGCGGGCCTTGCGATTCTGCTTCCAGTCTTTTTTGTATTTATCCGTCAGGCTGCAGGTCTCTTTTATGTCGAGGGCAATCTGATATTCGCCTGTGCCCCAGATGGGGTGTGCTTCGCCTTCGGCATCAAGATAACCGGAATAGGAACGCGGCACAACAAAACTATTGCCTACCACCTGATATTTTGGTGCTTCTTGGGATTTGCGCACATAGCGCAGGAAACCATTGGAGTCCAGTTCGTCTTTCTTCACCGGGATGTTGACAGTGAACTCGCCCAGCTGCTCGTTGCGGAATATCTGAGTAATCTCGTTCATCCAGGAAGAGGTGACGACGAGGTGCAGCTCGAGGGAATAGTTCTGACGGTCTTCCCACCTAAAAACACTGTCAAACTTGGAATTGGGAAGGTTGGAACGGGTAGGGCTGACGATGAGCGTGTCCAAAACCAGTTCAAATTTGCTGTGTTCCACGATGCGGTTTATCTTGGAGCGGTCTATGTGCATGGAAATGTAAAACACAGTGTCGTCGCCATCCTTGCGGACAACACCAATACCGTCAAACTTCATACCTGAAGGGTCCATTGGGCTTGATATCGAAGTGGTAGAATAGAAATCCTTGAGTCCCGATATGGTGCGAATCTGTGTGCAGAAAGTGTTCTCGGCATTGACGGTCTGCTCCCACTCCAGTTTCAAACGTTGGTTGCGTGTAATCACGCTGGCGATGGTATTCACACAGAGGTCGACAACGGAGGTGACGTAGCCTGCGCCGATACCTTTGGCGGCATTTAGCGATGCCTCCAACAGCAGGTCTCCGAATTCGCCACGAGTGGCTCCACTGCTGAACCTGACTTGGTCGCTGTAGGTCTGTATCTGTTTTGCCAGCCCCTCGTCAGTATAGATAAAGGCAGTGTACTTGACAGTTTGTGCCATCATGGGAATGGCACAGCAGATTGCACACAAGAGTACGAATGCTTTCCTCATTCATTTTTGGTCCCTGTTATATCCCGTCGGGCGCATCGGGTTTATTTCGGTGCCCGATACCCGGAGGGCGGTATGTTTATACATGAAAAGAGCGCGGGTATCAAACTCATCGTTTATCCCGTGCATAAAGGCCTTCGCATTGCCCACTCATCGGAGATAAACAATGCCGAGCCCACGCTGTGATGAATATACACGAAGAAGTATATCTCACACCAATAGGCGCTGGTCATTGTCCATTTTGCGATGAGTGTTGTAGAATTTGCGAAGTTCTTATGCACCGCAGATGAACGCTGTTTCAGCGTCTTTCTTGTCATTTCTGTCTCCCCGTCGGGTGCTTTATTGGCTTATGGGGCAGCATTATGCCCACCCCACAACCCGTCAAAAGGCCCGGCTGGTTGACGATGCAAAAATACACTTTTTTTTCAATAGAATAGTGAAAAAGACAAGATATTGTTTTAAGTTGCAGAAAAACAACAAAATATTTTGGAGGAGAACAAATCTGTCGGCGAAAAAAAGGGTAGGGGGCTGGTGATACTGGAGACCTCGACCACGCACAATGGAAGATTGCATCAAATACCGACGTAAAAGATGATTGAAGGTTGGGAAACGGGAAGTAAAGGCTTATAGGACAGTTGCTTCAATTCACAATTGCCCATACATGAACATGCAACACATCGTTTTATCAATCAACAATTGCCTCGGCGGCAGGGGAGAGGGGGATGATATAGTAGACCGACTGGGTGTCCCTGTACACCTCGCGGGCGCCTCGGCGCTGCCAGTAGCGATGGGTTTTCAAGTGGTGCATGACGGGGACGAAAACGAAGTCGTAGCCGCCCAGATCCGGCTCAAGGTCGGAGAACATCAAGTGGTTCAGCGGAGTGTGTCTGAACGAATCGGCGACGATGAACGAGAAGACAGCGATGGATTTCAGCCTTCCCATGGCTTCCGCCAACGCTGGCTTGTCCTTCAGGACCTGCTCCGTCTCCTCCTCAATACGATAGTCGCTCATGTTCAGCAACCCCACAACCTGGCCGTCCATATCGACAGCCTTGACACTCATCATCCAGTTGAAGTGGAGGTTTTCAACCCACGCCATAACCTCTTTACGGTCAAAGTTATATTGCCTTGTAATCCAATCTACCGTCAGCCCGCTGTCAGACTCCGTGCAACGCTCCAACCGCGCGGTGCGGATGGAGACGATATTATAGCTGAGCAACTGATGCGGATGGTAAGAAAGCTTGGCTTTGCGCAGCCCCGCAAGCCCCATGTCCTCCTCGCGATTGATGTAGACGAACTGCGGTGGCAGATGCTTCACAAACTGCTGGTTGATAATGCTGAAGGCACCGTTGACAAAACGGTCGGCCTTCTCGATGCAGACATCGAAGGTGTCGTCTGTGACAGCGGCGCCGAGGGTGAATGCCACCATGCGTCCCTCCACAAATATTGAACCACCAATCATCCCCAACTCGTCCCAGTGGGCGAAAAAACGCCGCAGAACATTCATCTCCTCACTCATTGTGTCGCCATATTCGGGGTTCTCATGCTCGCTTTCGTCGTGCCACAGCTGTGCCAATGCCATGCACTCGTCAGAGAGGGCAGGGGAGAGCTCCCGATATTCAAAGTCGGGATGTTCAGCAATGAAACGGTTGCAATGGTTCCTTTTGGCCTTCAGGTTCTTGCCTGCCAACGCCTCAAGTTCTTCACGAAGATAAATGTAGTCGCACGAATTGCGCATGGATTCCACCGTAGCCGTGGCTCCGTAGCGTGCTGCCAGCGCCGAGGCACGGTCGTCCTCGAGGGCGGTGATGGTCAGGCTCTCGCCACAGCGGGCGGCATCAAGGAAGAGTTTGTCCGTCAGCCATCCGGGGATGCCATCGGCCGAGATAATCATGTATGCCGACGTGGACCAAATGTGGTAGCGGAGCACCACAGCATCCTCCACGATGCAATAGTGGCTGTCGAACACCGGTTGCCACGCCACCAGGTTGGCGAAGGTGCAGTTGCAGTTGCGCAAGCCTGCCTTCAAACTGATGGCCTGAATGGATTTTTTCGCCTCCGGGGTGATGGGACGAAAGTCTAAAGGTTCTGTGTTGCAACGGTTTGGCATCATCATTTCTCAGAAAAACAGAGAGCAAAATTAATAAATTTTACCGAATCCGGCAATAAAAAAACACTACACACGTTAAATAGAGGTATGAATATAAAAGGAACCGCCATATTATGGCTCCTCCTGTCTGTGGGAACGCTGGCCGGCGCTCAGGACAAAGCGCTGATGCAGAGCTATCAGGAGCGGCTGTCGACGCTGATTGGCCAGATTGCCAATGCTCCGACGGACAACGAGCGCTACCTGGCCTCGGAGGAGACGGTGCAGCTGCTCGCCAAAGCCCTCGAGGAGGAACACTCCGAACGCTGGAAATGGAACCTGCCCGACTATGTCTCTGTCCTCTCCGCCCCCGACGGACTGTTCCGCATCTTCTCCTGGGCCGTCATACGCGACAACGGCGAGTTTGAATGCTTTGGCGCCGTGCAGTTCTACAACGAGAAGGAAGAAGAGTTCGAATATCGTTTGCTCAACGACAAGTCGGAGGAACTCATGAACCGCGAGGAGAGCGTCCTCACGGCCGACAACTGGCTCGGCGCCGTCTACCAGGAGTTGATTCAGACCGCCTCCGGCGGACGCACATACTACACACTCCTCGGCTGGAACGGCGTGGACAACATCACCGACCTCAAGGTCATCGAGCCGGTGTGGATCAAAGGAGGGGAGCCGCAGTTCGGCGCCCCGCTCTTCCGCCGCATGCGCAACCAGCGCCGGGTGGTGATGGAATATGCCAACGACGCCATGGTGAACCTCCGCTATGAGACACAGACCATCCAGGAAGTGGAACACCGACGCGAGAAGGTGAAGGGCACCAACCGCTACCGCACGGTGGACAAGGTGAAAGAACGGAAGGAGAAAATGATCATCTTCGACGAGGTGGAACCCCAGATTCCCGGCATGGAAGGACTGTACCAGTACTATGTCCCGTCGGGGACGGAACTGGCCTTCTCCTTCGTGGACGGCAAATGGGAGATGCACCAGGGGGCTCAGGGAAGGCTGACGGACAAGAAACTCAACAAGGAGTTCTCCCCGCTGCCCAAGCAGTCCCCGAGCTACAACTTCAACAACAAATAACGGAAACCTTATCAACTCAACATACCCACTGGCAATGACCCTGCGCGACATCAACTCTCCCGCCGACCTCAAAAAACTCAACCTCGGCGAACTCCAACCCATCGCCGACGAACTGCGCACATACATCATCGACACCCTATCGACGCATCCCGGCCATCTTGCCTCGAGCCTCGGCACCGTGGAACTCACAGTGGCGTTGCACTATGTCTTCAACACGCCCGACGACAAACTCATCTGGGACGTGGGGCACCAGTCGTATGCACACAAAATCCTGACCGGTAGGAGAGAGGCTTTCCAGACCATACGCACCTATGGCGGCATCAGCGGTTTCCCGAAGATGAGCGAAAGCCCCTACGACGCCTTCGGCACCGGCCACAGCTCCACATCCATCTCCGCCGCCCTCGGCATGGCCGTGGCGTCGCGCATGCAGAACAACCAGACCCGCAAGCACATCGCCGTCATCGGCGACGGCTCGCTAACCGGTGGACAGGCCTTCGAGGCCCTGAACAATGTGGGTCTTTCCAAGTCCAATATCCTCGTCATTCTCAACGACAACGGCATCTCCATCGACAAGGCTGTCGGCGGCCTCAACTACAACCTCACGCGCATCACCTCCTCGCCGCGCTACAACCACCTGAAGGAGCAGGTGTGGCAGAAACTCGACAACGGCAAAGGCATCCGCCAGCGCTCCAAGGGTGTGGCGCAGAAGATGACGCGCCTGGCCAAGACCATAGCCCTCGGCACACCCAATGTCTTCGAGGCCCTCGGCATCCGCTATTTCGGCCCTGTCGACGGCCACGACATCCCCGGTATGGTGGAAATCCTCGACCGTCTGAAAAACATCAGCGGCCCCGTGTTGCTGCATGTCGTCACCCGCAAGGGCAAAGGTCTCAAGCAGGCCGAGCAGAACCCCATCGTCTACCACGCACCCGGCAAATTCGACGCACATACAGGCAGGCAAATCGTCAGCCCCACACAGGGACAGCCGCTCAAATACCAGGAGGTCTTTGGTCGCACCATCATCGAACTCGCCGAGCAGAATCCCGCCATCGTAGGCATCACGCCCGCCATGGCCACAGGTTGCTCGCTCAACCTCATGATGGAGCGCATGCCCGACCGCGTCTTCGACGTAGGTATCTCCGAACAGCATGCCGTCACCTTTGCCACCGGCCTCGCCGCCCAGGGCATTGTCCCGTTCTGCAACATCTACTCCTCCTTCGCCCAGCGCGCCTACGACCAGATCATCCACGACATGGCACTCCAGCAACTGCCTGTAGTGCTGTGTCTTGACAGGGCCGGCCTTGTGGGCGACGACGGCCCCACGCACCACGGCATCTTCGACCTCGCCGCCCTGCGTCCCGTTCCGGGCCTCACCATCTGCGCCCCCATGGACGACCACGAGTTGCGTTCCATGATGTACACCGCCCAGCTTCCAGGCCACGGCCCCGTGGTCATACGCTATCCGCGTGGCGCCAGCGTCTTTGCCGACTGGCAGTCGCCCATGCAACCGTTGGAGATAGGGAAGGGGCGCTGTCTGCGCCAGGGGAGCGACGTGGCTTTCATCAGCCTCGGCCATCCCGGCAACGATGCCCTCCAGGCCGCCGACCAGCTGGCTCAAAGCCACATCTCTGCTGCCGTCTACGACATGCGCTTCCTCAAACCCCTGGACACCGCCTTGCTCGACGCCATCGCCGCCAAACATTTCCGCAGAATCGTCACCATCGAGGATGGAGTGAAACTCGGCGGTTTCGGTGAAGCCGTGGAATGTTATTTCGCCGAGCATCATCCTGACCAGTGCGCCAACATCAAAATCCTCGCCATTCCCGACGAGTTCGTTTCCCACGGCAGTGTCAGCCAACTCAAACGCGACTGCCTCATCGACCTACAATCCCTTATCGCCGCCGCACTGTAAAAAAAAAACTTGTACGCAGACATCTCGTCTGCGGTAGTGTAGACCCATTGACACGCAAGCTCGAAACCTGCGTATAATAATATTCTACTTAACATAACCCCGATATTGATAAAATTATGTCGCAATTTATTACGAAAAAATCAAAAGTTCCGCCCGACATGCAAACTAGTTTGTATGCTCTTCTTCGTCGTGGATT